>NZ_JAFCXE010000017.1:0-137244 GCF_049897905.1 Pararhizobium sp. PWRC1-1
GGAAGGGAAACGCCTGACGCGAAAGCTGAAGGCGTTGCGCGAGGGAGCATGGCGGCACATGCACATGACGTTGGCTACCCAGCACAAGTGGCTTGCCGCTGTGCTGCGTGGACACTACGACTACTACGGCAGGCCGCATAACTATCCCGCGCTCAACGGTTTCTATCAGCAAACACGCCGCATATGGTTCCGCTGCCTGAGACGGCGAAGTCAGAAAAGCCGGCGAATGGGTTGGTTGGAATTTGAAATCCTCACCGCACGCTTCGCGCTGCCAGTCCCACGTATTACTCGAACTTGGGCGCAGGCCAGGAGATGATGCGGGTTACTCTCGGGAAGAGCCGGGTGCGGGAAATCCGCCCGCCCGGATCTGTGAGGGCGAAGCCGAATGGCATAGCTACTCGACCACGATCTGAGCTCGCCAACGGCATGGGCCATGCCGTGCATTTCCAATTGCCGTAGGTAGCATGATGACGATCGCGCTCATCGTTCGTGACAGGCGCAGAAGAAGCACTCCGCTATGGCCGCTTTGCGCCTTCAAGTCGGTCATTCAGGTCGCCTTTGCAGTTTCCTGAAAGCTGACGGTCCGCTTAGGCCGACTGCGGACATCGGGCACGCAACGCCTCCGGCTCGCGCAGAGGTGAGTATTCGTCAATGCCGGAGCCCTGCTGCGAAATACCTCGAACAAAATCTCCCTGCATGGCAAATCACCGCAATTAGGTAGCAACTGCCACCAGACTCGAAGCCGCTTGAGCGAATAGGATTGCCGCGATCTTATAGAGCGGTTGCAGATGGTTGGTAGACGAGTTGAAGAGAAAGCGGGCCAAGATAGACATCTCAAGAAGTTGTGAACGCAGATCGTGACGCTGGAGCAGCAACGAGCGGACTTCAACGTGGTCATCCAGGCCTCCGAGCCGGACTGGTTCCGCTTCGCGGATCTTGTTCCTTTTGAAGGCAGCACACTCGTGAAGCGTCGCCATATCACCGTCTCAGTGGTATCATGAACCAGCACGGTCGCGGTTTCGGGCAGCCGGATGGTGCATGTCGCGTCAATCGCCTGGGCTTTATCCGGCGGATCTCCTGAGGGGGAGACAGCCATGGCAACTGCAAGAGCAGAGCGGCGGCTGGCCGCGATCCTGGCTGCTGACGTGGTCGGCTATTCCCGCCTTGTGGAGCATGACGAGGCGGGGACGTTGTCGGCCCTGAAGGTTCTGCGCCGGGAGGTGATCGATCGGCTGCTGGCCGAGCATCAGGGCCGTATTGTCAAGCTGATGGGCGACGGTGCGCTCGTGGAGTTCGGCTCGGTCGTCGATGCCGTCGCGTGCGCGGTCGCCATCCAGAAGGGCGTTGCCGAGAACCAGGCCGATATTCCAACGGAGCGACGCATCATCTTCCGGATCGGCGTCAATCTCGGTGATGTGATCCACGAGGTTGATGGGGATCTCTACGGCGATGGCGTCAACATCGCGGCCCGCCTCCAGACCCTGGCGGATCCAGGCGGCATTTGCATTTCCGGCACGGCGTACGATCACCTCCAGGGCAAGCTTGACTGCGACTACGAGTACCTCGGCGAACGCGCGCTCAAGAACATGGAGCGGCCGGTGCGACTGTACCGCACCCTTCTGGAAGGGGCGACCGCACGAACGGCATCGCCCAGGCCCGCACTTCCGGACCGACCATCCATTGCCGTGCTGCCGTTCAACGCCATGAGCTCCGACCCGGAGCAGGACTTCTTCAGCGATGGGCTCACCGAGGACATCACCACCGCGCTATCCAAGCTCAAGGGCTTCTTCGTGATTGCCCGCAACACGATGTTCACCTACAAGGGAAAGCCCGTGGATGTGCGCGCCATCGGGCGCGAACTCGGGATCCGCTATGTTCTTGAGGGCAGTGTCCGCAAGTCCCGCAACCGCGTGAGGGTGACCGCGCAGCTCGTCGATGCGGCCTCCGAAGCCCATCTCTGGGCCGAGAGGTACGACGGCGACCTCGGCGACGTCTTCGTCATTCAGGACGAAATCACCGCCAGCGTCGTCGGCCGCATCGGGCCGGAACTCCTGGCGGCAGAGCATGCCCGCGAAAGCCCCAAGCCGCATTATGGCCTCGATGCCTGGGAATGTGTCGTGCGGGCGGTGTTCCTGTGTTCCCAGTTGTCTGAGGAGAGCAGCCAGAAGATGCTCCCCCTGCTCGATCGGGCCATCGGACTGGCTCCCGATTATGCCCAGGCGCTCGCGATGAAAGGTTGGATTACGATATGGCGCGCGTTCCAGGGATGGGAGGACATGGGATACGCCCTCGCCCTTGCCAGGGATATCGTCCAAAAAGCCATTGCCGCGGACGATAAGGAACCGTGGGCTTACCTTGCGCAGGCGATGATAGCCTTTGCGACGCGTGACAATGTCCTGGCGACGGCAGCGATCAGCCAGGCTGTCGCGCTCAACCCCAACTCCGCGTTTGCACACGGCCAGTTGGGACTTGCGCATGCCAACGGGGGCCGCGCGGCGGAGGCCATTCCTTGCATCGACTATGCCCTCAGACTGAGCCCGCGCGAGGCTTTTCTCGGCGACTTTCAGTTCTACTACGCCATGGCTTACTTCCAAGGCGCGAATTACGAGCTTGGATTGAGTTATGCACGGGAGGCGCATCGCTTGCGGTCCGGCCACGCGGTTCCGCTGGTAATCGGCACGGCCTGTGCCGGACTTCTGGATAACCAGGAGGCTGCCACGGACTTGCTCGGACGGCTCAAGTCGCTAGTCCCTGACATCTCACGGGACGCGGTCGCAGTAACATCTTCTTTCGTCCGCGCCGAGGATCGGGCGCGCCTGATCGAGGGACTTGCCCGTGCCGGCCTGAATTGACGGGTTGGATTGACCTCGAGAACCTATCGCTTACCGGTGAGGAGCGTTCTTGGCAGCATGTCGCGACGACTTTCGGAATTGTGCTGCGCGGAAGCCCATCTCGCGGCCGCCGCGACATGCTTATAACCGAAAGACGATCCACTCGGATACGATACCGGCAAACCGTTCAACGTGCTCGCGCGGGAAATGGCCGCCGATGCCATTGCTGGGCGAAATCAGGATGCCGTCGACTGGGAGCTGGCTGCCTTCCGGAAGACGTTCGCCACCAAGCCGATTTCCGCCGACGACTACGAACGCAACGACGGCGCCCGCGAAATCATGCAGGCGATCGATCCGGTCATTCCGCACAGCGGTGTCGCCATCCACGCCGACGAGGCGATCTCCGAGGATCTGCAGGATGCCGTTTTAGCGGTTCTTGCGCAACCGCGCTCTCAATGTCGGTCTTGGAGGCTGCTGCGTACGGCAAACTTTTCACGAGAACGCATTCGATATCGGACAGTCTGGTTTCGGCCCCCTTGTGGAAATGATTTCCGCTTCGCGCCCTTAAGTCGGTCGTTCAAGTTGCCTTGCAATTCCCTGAAAGTTGACAGTCCGCTGAGGCGTGAAGCGGACACAGCTAGGAGAGGTGCAATTTATCAACGGACCCCTGTCATCAGCGGCTTGCGACCTCTACTTCAATGAGCCCAAGCGGGTCAGCGCGGAATGTGCCTCTTCCATCATCTGATGGACGACGTCGGCAGCCGGCTGAACGCGCTTCACCTGGCCGCAAACCTGGCCCGCGTAGAGCGCCAGCGCTTCCATGTCGCCCGTCATGCCGCGCAACGGCGACCACGTGCTCAGGCGACAGACGAGATCGTCTTCATACTGCGCAATGACATCGCGTGGAAAATCATCGGGGCCATGCCCGAGCAGGTTGTCGGCGTATAGCTTGGTGATACTGTTTTCGATTGTCCGTACCGGCGACTGCGGTGGCCAGCCGATGGCAAACACGTCGGAATAGACCGTGTCCGACGAGGTGGCATCAATAACCCTCTGCTTGTAATAGTCATGCGCGTAGGACTCCTTCGTCGCCAGGAATGCAGTCCCGCAATGGATTCCTTCCGCGCCGAGCGCAAGCGCGGCGACCAGGCTTGCTCCGGAGCCGAAGCCACCAGCGCCGATGACGGGTATGCTCACAGCCGCCGCCACCTGCGGGAGAAGGACCATGGCCGTGACTTTGCCATGGACATGTCCGCCGGCCTCAAATCCCTGGCAAATGATCGCGTCGGCACCGGCGCGACTGGCTGCGATCGCATCAGCGAGGCTTCCGACCTGATAGAGAACCTTGCATCCGGCCTTGTGGGCGCGATCGACGATGTCCGCCCGCACATCCCAGAAGAACACCATGACCTCAATCTTTGCTGCGGAGCAGGCCTCCAGCTCCTCGTCCAGTAAAACGGGGTCGGTAACGGATGGAACAAGATTGACGCCGAAAGAGCGGTTGGTTCTGTCCCTCACTGCCGCGACTTCACGCTGGATCAGTTCCGGCCTCTCCTTGACCATGCCGATGCAGCCAAAGGCACCGGCTGCCGTCACGGCCGCGCAGAGTTCTGATCGGCCAGGCCCCCCCATGCCGGCCTGAATGATCGGATAATCGCAGCCGAGCAAATCCGTCAGTCGTGTCCGCAGAGGTTGAGGAGAATTGACCATCGGATGCCCCGCCGAGAATTCACCAAGCCGAAAACGCATGAAGCGCCTCGATCGGGTGAAAAGCAATGACCCCGCATGGTCGTCGCGACATCATGGAGCCGTCAGACTTTCTGCGACTACCCGAAATTGGTTTACGAGTGTCGCAACGTCGCTTTGACCGCTTCCACACCGCCGCCCCGGATACCTGCTTTTCGCAATAATCGTATTGATAGCGGAATATCTGCTTCGGCCCAACGACGGAGATAAATTTCCGTTTCGCGCCGTCTTGCCACGTTCACACCACCCGCTTTAGTTCCTGGAAGCACTCAGTCTGCTATTCGATTGGTCACGGGCCGACAGCAGAAGCTTGAGTTCGTTCGAAGTGCGGCTGGACTGCAATTTTGACGAGGAAGTCTCGTTTAAAACGTATGCTGCGGCGTTTCCACTGAACTCTCGTCCAAAGTGAGAGTTGACCGTTCTAGCTCGCGAGGTGACACTCCGCCATCTAGTTGGAAAGGAGGCAAAAATGGAAGAACCAAGCCGCTGGCGACATATGCGGACCGCGCCAATGGACGGCAGTCGCATTCTCGTTACGATCCGCCCATCCGAACAGGGACCGGGGACGGTTGATCTTGCATACTGGTCGAAAGGTGATCAATTCGGTGCAGAAGCCTGGCGCTCTTCTGATTCCGCGCCGGGCCGGATTATCGAATATGCGGAGACGGAACTGAAATGCTGGATGCCCATGCCCTCAGCCAATGTCGATCGCATGACGGTGCCCATCGCATGGGCGGGTAAGGACGAGGAGGAACTCAACGGATCGGGGATCTAAGAATTCACGGTTGCTTATTTCCCGATACCCATTCTTACTTTGGTAATGGCGTCTACCCTAGTCGCGCCCCGAAAGCGGACATCACAATGGACGCGCGAAGCAGGATGGGAAAGGAAGCACGGGAATGCCGTTCGAAAAATGGTGATCGTCGAACGATAGGGCGCTCTAAGTTTGATGGAAGTACCCCACTGTAACAAGGAGCGTAATTTCGCCAGGGTCCGCATTGGGCCCAACAGCGGACAGGTCGACGCCGTACATCAAGGCACGCTTATGCCCGAGCAGAGGGCTTTCTGATCGAGCGATTTACATATTTTCGGGCTATCTGTCTCGCTTTGGCTTCCCACTTTGAAGTTCACTACTTCGCAAAAGCTCTCGCTGGACATCATTTATAAGCGGTACCCATTCCATCGCTTGATTGGTCACATTGGTGTTTAGGGACAGCAAAGGGGATGCGATAAGCTTTTCGAAAGCAAACGGTTTTGGTGATTTTACGTTCTGGGCCATGCAAGAGAGCTGGGAGGAAGTTTCTTCAAACGGACGCTCTAAAAGTTGCCAAACTCTAAAGAAATCTCGTGTCCCCTCCAAGGGGAACGTGCGGGCACAGAGCACTTCTATTCGAGCGGTCACGTCTGGAAGGCGCCCTCATTTCGGTCGTTCACACCACGCGATTGAGTTCTTTAAAGCCGTCGGGCTGCTTGCTAGGGGCGCTTGGTGCTGAACACGCAACCACTCCGAGGTGATAATCACCCAACGGGACGGATTTTGGGCAATGGTCGATTTGACGACGGGCGATCTCCTCTCGATCGCCGCGCTCGTTTACGGCATCCTGCTGCCACATGCGAAGTCGAGGAGTCTCTTGCCCTGATAAGACATGGCGCTAAGGTGAAAGCATGGCGGACCGAGGCGATCTCTCCGCTCAGAAGGCGCGGGCGCGTCAGGTTGGTCGCACCGAGCGGCCGATTCAGTATCAAACGTTGCAGGTGTGGTTCATCGATGCGCCGCGCGGCCTCCGGCGGCGTCAGCCACGCGATTCGCCTCTCGGTACTTTCGGGGAACCGCTTCCTTTGACGTCGTACTTCAGGAAGGAAAACGGCAACGATTGGTCTGATCGTGCTTCCGTCACCCAGCACCTTGTCATAGACGAAGTCGCCAATCGATAGCTTCTTCGACCGCCCGATGACACCGGCTTCCTCCCAAGCTTCCTGCTCCGCTACCTCTATCGTGTACCGGACGCAAAGCGCACCAAATTGCTGGATCGGCCGCGCAGTCGTGGCAACTTCAGGCATGTTTTCGCTTTCGTGTACAGAGAGCCCTTGAACTCCAAAGTGATATAACGGTTCCCACCTCCGCCGCTGATGGAGTCTGGTGGCAAATGGGTTAGCCACCGGCAATAGAAGGCGTTATTGAGTTTTATTCCGAGGCAGTTTTCCAACCTCACAATCACGGGGTCTTCGTCATCGGCGGCTGCTTCCAATCCAGATCCGCACCGATCACGGGATCGCACAAGGCGTCTCGACGTTCGTGGTCGAAACAGAAGTGACTTGGTAAACCCAGTATTTCCTATGAAAACCTCAGAAAGATGGGTTTCCAGCACGCATATAACCGCAAGAACTTCAAGCTGTGACACATCAGGCTGTTTTCCTTAGTGGTCACCGCGAGTGTCCTTGTACCGTAAACAGAAACCTGATGGGGCAGCCCCACGACGTCCCGATAATCGCAGATGCTAATGTCGATGAGGGGGGCCTCCCGCAATGATGTACCGAACCGCTAGCTCACGAGTAGCGTCTCGAGCCTAGATCTTGGCCGCCTGATTCGGCCTTTTGTGCGCAACTGCACGCCGGAGCGCTTCCCGTGGACGGCTGCTTGGGCCGATCCCAGACCTCTGCACCGACGTTCCGGATGTCTGCTTCTGGCATTGACCGTTTTGGCAACCGGCGGTCCGCCTCCCGCCCCAACTCATTCATTCCGCTTAGCCCAAGTCCGTGGTCGGACGACTGAATCTACTAGGAATGAAAGTCGAATAACACGGTTGTTGGTTCAGATCCCTTCAAGCGTCAGATGCCGGGACGCCTCTACTGACCCAAAATCACGATGCCCGGCGCCGGTACGCTTCCATCACGATAATTTTTCTCTGCTTTTTACCATACCAGGCTGCGCGCAGGACCTACTGAATCTTTTCGATGTCGGGCATTTTCCAACTTTTATCAAAAACCGCCTTTTCAGGACCGTAGAATCGAAACCAGGGGAACCAGTTCGTCCCGGCTGGCGTGATAATCGAGTTCGATACCTGCCCAGCGACAGCTTTCGGTCCGAAGTAGATGTCGACGGAGCCGTCGGCATTCTTGCGCAGCTCTTTGTCCAATGAATCCAGAGTCGGTCGCGGCAAGTCGAGGAAGAGGGCCGACGTCTCGGCGTTGTAAATTGTCACGGCCCAGAACTGGCTGACGGGAACATTCGCCGGAACCTCCAGGCGATAACTGTTGTCGCCGCGCAGCGCTTCACCTTTGCCGTCGAAGTTCGCGGCGAGGTAGAAGCTGCCTCCGCCGAGCTTCGCGGGCGGCAGGAAGAATCCGGCAAAGGCAGCGCCCCGCGTGTCGACATCGAAATAGGTGGGAACTGTCCACTTGAATGCTGTCTTCGGGCCAATCGCCGGGATCAGCAATTTCCACTGGCTGCCGGGCCACCAGTCTCCGGCGATCTGGATTTGTTGTGCGAGGAGCCAGACCTTCGCCTCTGTGACCGCCGACTGCAACTGGGCCACGGTCGCGGCATCGGGACTAAAATCCTTGCCTTTCTCGATCCCCAGCGGGAGGAGCATGCCCATCATTTGCAGGTCTTCGGGCTGCAGAGGCTCCTCGTTCAGCATGCGGGCAAGACTGGTGTAGAAGCTTTCATCGTAACGCACGAGGCCGTCATACATCGTGTCCGTCATGTCCACGAACCGCTGCGCAGGCGGGTTATCCTCCTTCGACAACGGATAGATTCTGACGAGCTTTACCAGATCGTCACCCTTTTTCTCGTCCTCTACCGAGTTGCTCGCCAGGATGGAGCGGATGCCCATGAAGGTATTGTAGGTCCTGGAGCGGATAGGGATGTAGCCGGACGGCACCTCGCCTGTGAAGTCGGGTGGCAGGATTAGAAATTTGCCGCCTTTGCCCTCGAACCCCACGTCAGTGAGCGGCACCTGCCAAGCGTCGGCAACCGTGCCCAGGAAGCTGGACCCGTTCGCGCCGGCTGGCAGGTCCAGAACGATCGGCCCGTCGTCTTTCGTGCTCACGAAGGCATAGAGGTAGCGAAGGCTCGTATTGGGGGTGAGTGACTGGTTCTTCCAGGTGCTGCCTTTTGGCCACCAGATAATGTCACCGTTTTTCGCCTTGCCGTCTCGGTAGTAGGCTTGCCGCAGGGCGTCTAGGGCAACGATCGGCATGCCCCAGATCACTGCGTCGACCGCACGACGCGCCACTGTTCGTTGCTGTAATTCTGTGGGCGAGAGGTCCTGCGTCGAAGCGGTCGCGGATAAAATGCCGAGCATTGCCGCTATGGCTGCCGACTGGAGAATGCTTTTTATCAACATTTGGTCCGTCCTCCGGTTTCAGCTCTATCGAGAGGCAACGTTGCGACGATAGGCGGCTCTTGGGAGAAGTCTAGTATGACACCGTATGGTACGTCATAGCGAGGCGCTTCAGGTGAGCGAATTCAGAAGGCGATCCCGATAAATTGTGTTGGTTCGGCCGACAGGCGACCCTCAGCGGACGGCCATGCTCCGGCCCTGCCGTGGGTCTCAGCCTGGTCGCCGAGTTAAACTTGTGAGATACTCGAATTGAGGATCGAACCCGTCTATCGCAGCCATTGCGAGGGGACCTCGGCGATAGCATCCCCGACGATTATCCCAGCCACGTTGGCAGGTACATTTTCGGCCTTCGAGGCGAGCAATCAATATTTACAATCCCAATTCGGCCTAACGCAGTTTCAGTATCGTGGCATCGATCCGGTGCCTTAACGCTCAAAAAGTAAGAGGAGGAGTAAACATGACGACCGTGAGGAGTCTCTGTTTCGGTCTGCTGGCTTCGGCATTTGCAGGCACGTTAAGCGTATCCGCAACCGCTCAGGATCAAACTGCAAAACCTAATATCGTTGTCATCATGGGGGACGACGTTGGCATCTGGAACATAGGTGCCTACAATCGTGGCATGATGGCTGGACGAACGCCTCACCTCGACAAACTTGCGGCTGAAGGAATGCTCTTTACCGATTACTACGCCGAGGCAAGCTGTACTGCGGGCCGAGCGAACTTCATTACCGGCGAATTGCCAGTCCGCACGGGCATGACGACGGTCGGTCAGGCAGGTTCACCGATTGGGTTGCCCGCAGCCGCTCCCACCATTGCAACCGTACTAAAGGACATGGGCTACGCCACGGGTCAGTTTGGTAAGAACCATCTTGGCGATCTTAATGAGTTTCTTCCGACCGTTCATGGGTTCGACGAGTTCTTCGGCTATCTCTATCATCTCGACGCCATGGAGGACCCATCACACCCAGGCTATCCGCAAGAGTTGCTCAATGTCGTGGGTCCGCGTAACATGGTTCACTCATGGGCGACAGAGGTGGATGATCCCACGGTGATGCCGCGCTGGGGCAAGGTGGGCAAACAACGGATCGAGGATGCTGGCACGCTCTATCCTGAGCGCATGAAGACCGTTGACGACGAAATCCAGTCCCTCTCCTTCAAGTTCATCGACAAAGCCAAGGCGGACGGAAAGCCGTTCTTCCTGTGGCTCAACCCGACCCGTATGCACATCGTAACGCATCTCTCGGACAAGTATGAAAATATGCGCAACTCGGAGAATGGCTGGACCATTCACGAGGCTGGTATGGCTCAACTGGATGACATCGTTGGTGCTACGATGCAGAAACTGAAGGATATGGGCGTAGACGACAACACCATCGTCATGTTCACCACCGACAACGGAACCGAGAACTTTACATGGCCGGATGGCGGGCAGACGCCGTTCTATGGTGGTAAGGGCACGACTTATGAGGGCGGTTTCCGAGCGCCGGCGATGATCCGCTGGCCCGGACATGTCCCGGCCGGCTCAGTCGGTAACGGCTTGATTTCCGGCCTCGACTGGTTCCCGACATTCACGGCAGCGGCAGGCAATCCCAATATTGCTGTGGAACTGAAGGCCGGGAAGGAAATGAACGGGCAGAAGTACAAAGTGCACCTCGACGGTTACGACCAGACGAGCATGATCACCGGGTCGGGACCGTCGAACCGCCACGAAATCTGGTATTTCGCCGAAAGTACTCTCGGTGCCGCCCGCGTCGAAGACTACAAATATACCTTCAAGGAACAGCCCGGCGGCTGGCTCGGTGACACAGTGACACTGGGTGCGCCAACCATTGTCAATCTGCGTCTGGACCCGTTCGAGCGGACAGCGTTTTACAAGGGAAACACCGGCTCGCTCGGATATTTCGAATGGTACAAATTCGAGTTCTGGCGCTTCGTTCTTGCTCAGCAACGGGTAGAGCAACTGGCGAAATCCGCCATCGAATTCCCACCGATGCAGGAAGGCGCGAGCTTTGGGCTGAGTGCCGTCAAGGCACAGATTGCCGAGGCCATGAAGAAACAAGGCCAATAGGTCGTTTCGTTATCGAAGGGCGGCTCGCGAGGGCCGCCCGGTTACGCATGCTTGGCCCGATAGCGGACGTCGGCCACACCACTGTCGTATGACCGCATTCGTCTACTGCGTTTCAGAAGCAGGCAGACCGCAGACGGCCCCTGTGCTGTTTGACAGCAACGCGCCTGCATCTCGGCCGTAGAGATAAAGTTCGCCTCGACCCAGAAGCTGATATGGAGGTGACTGCGCTGATGGTCTCGGCCGCGCCAGTTTTGACTTCCCGCCAGCCACAGCGAAGGTCGCGATTCGACTCTTTTCTGCCTCCTTCAGTTCGCAACAACCAGATCGACGCATAGGCGACGGTACCAAATCCACCGCGGTAGGAGGGCAGGCTTGGTATGGATCACACTGCCTACCTCCATCGATGTCTGCGTCAACTGCCGCACAGTCCACGCTCGATGAGATAACCCGCAAGACAGGCAAGCGATGACCGTCGTCGGCGTCTGGGCAACCAAAACTTCTCGTCCTGCATTGACCCTGGCAATATCAACTGGCCCAGCAGCGCAATTAGGCTTCTTACCTGCGGACGATGCCGGTATGATCGGGTCATGGATACACGTGACTGCAACGAGATCGCCGCGTGGTTGGCCGAGGCCGGCCTGCTGGGGATTCGAGACGAGGCCTCGCTTACGCAGGCATTCTGCCAACGATGCGTCGAGGCCGGACTGCCGCTCGGCAAAGTCTTCGTGATGATCGACACGCTACATCCGATGTATGAGGCGCGCGCGTTTTTTTGGGACGAGCATCCCGGAAACCATTTCCGCGAAGAAGAACATGTCGGCAGTCGTGATCCGGAAGGTGCGGGTCAGCGGTCGCGTAGCCCCTTTCTGCAAATGCTGCGTCGGCGCGAGACCTCGCTGCGCTGCCGACTGGAGCACGGCGAAACCCACGGCTATCCAGCGATCCAGGAATTGTGTGACGCTGGTCAGACTGACTATCTGGCATTCGTCTACCGCACGCGGCAGGCAGTACGAGTCGAAGATGTCGATGCATTCTATGCGCGTTTCACCACGGCTCGGCCGGGCGGATTCAGCGACGTTGATGTGGCCTGCCTGGCGCAACTTACGCCTCACCTCGGCCTCGCCATTAGGTCCGCTGCACAGACCCGGCTGACGAAGACGCTCGCCGAAGCATATCTCGGTCGCGATGCCGGCCGGCGTGTGCTCAGCGGCGCGATTCGACATGATGCTGTCAGGCGTATCGGGGCCGTGCTCTGGTATTCGGACATCACTGGCTACACCCATCTCTCCGAGTCCGTGCAGGTCGATCAGTTGATCCCTCTGATCAACGACTATGCGGAGGCGGTGATTGGGGCGGTCAGGTCGGCCGGCGGTGATGTCCTGAAGCTGATCGGAGACGGTGTGCTGGCGATGTTTACGAGTTCCCGGCCGGAATATGCGTGCCGAGCGGCCGTTGACGCGGAGCACGATCTACGGCTGCGCCTCGGCCAGCTTGCACGCCGCCGCAAAACAGAGGGCCTGCCTGTCGCCGACATCCATCTCGGTCTGCATGCGGGCGATGTATTCTACGGCAACATCGGCACACCCGACCGGCTCGATTTCACTGTGGTTGGCCAGGCAGTCAATGAAGTAAGCCGCATCAGCGACATGTGCCAATCCACGGGGCGAAACATGCTCTGCTCCTCGGAGTTCGCCGACCTCCTGCTGGGGGAAGAACGAGACAAGCTCGTTTCCGTCGGGCGATTTGCGTTGAAAGGCGTTGGAAAAGCCAAGGAATTGTTCACGCTCGATCCAAGCCTTGCAGCCGCGGGTACGACACCGAAAATGAGGGCCTCTCGCCGGCGGGCGAGGCATTGATGGGACAAGACCTGTCGCTGCGTCTGGCCGCCTGTATGAATACGCTTCCGCTTAGACAGGGCATGCCCGTACTGGAGATCGGATGCGGCTGCAGCCCGCGATTCGTGGCGAGCCTTGAACGTCCGCTTGATAAGAACCGAGACCAAAAGCTGACAGTCCGGACACGGCCCCGGCAACCCTGAGCCCATGCGTTCTCCTAACGGCCAATGTTGGCCGAAGGAGAAATGAAATGGGTATTGCACAATACGATCCTACCGCACTGGGCCGTCCGGCGTGGAACACCGGCCGAAAGGTCGGCGTCAAGAAGCCGCTGAAACAGCGCCAGATTTGGGCGATCCGCTTTTTCCTCGACCGGGAGGGACGCATGCGCGATCGCGCGTTGTTCGACCTCGCAATCGACAGCAAACTCCGTGGTTGCGATCTGGTGAAAATGAAAATCGGAAGTCTCGTGACAGGAGCGGAAATTCGAAGCCGTTCCATGGTCATCCATCAAAAGACCGGCCGTCCGGTGCAGTTCGAAATCACGGCGGACGTGAGGGCAAGTCTGCTTGCGTGGCTTGAAAGGAGAGGTGGAACAGTTGATGACTACGCCTTTCCCAGTCGCATCGACCATACCGATCATCTGAGTACTCGCCAGTATGCCCGATTGGTGGATGAGTGGGTGACCGCAATTGGTCTACGACGCGAAGACTACGGCACGCACTCGCTTCGGCGCACCAAAGCCGCAATCATTTACAAGGCAACAGGAAATCTTCGCGCGATCCAAATCCTCCTCGGCCACACCAAAGATCGAATACCGTCAGGTATTTAGGAGTGGACATTGAGGATGCGTTGGAATTAGCGGAACATATTATCTGAGAGCGTGCGGCCTCGCGCACAGCGGGGCCGCACGTGTCAACTTAGGTGTGCTCTTCTTGGAGATTGCTGCCGCACCGCTATGCGCCCTCATTCCAGTCTGGCGGCGAATTTCCGGCGACGGCGACCGCACCTCATCGTCGGTCAGATCGCGGCTTGCTCTCAAATCGTGCAAAATAGATATGCCGCAAGGCGCAAGTCTATTACCGTAACATACGCCCGTGATACCCAGCACGCGGGAGGGCACGCGGGAAATAACGAACCGCGACAATGGCCGTTTGACTAGAATGCGGCCAAACGCTCGACGAACCAGAACGACGCCATGGTCCCGATCAGGTATGTGGCCGCTACAAATGCCCTCCGGCCGACAGACGGTGGATACCGCACCAGTCTTGCTAGTCCGACCATCGCGATCACGACCGCGATGAACATCAACTGGCCGAACTCGACGCCGACGTTGAAAAACAGCAGCGCTAGCGGGATGTCGCTCTGAGGCAGCGCACGGTCTGCCAGCGCGCCCGCGAAACCTAGTCCGTGCAGCAGCCCGAACGCGAACGCGACCAGCCACGGTCGCTGCGCCGTCAGTCGTCTGGCGCACGCCCGTCCTGTCGGTGCTTGGTCCATCCCTTGATGATTTGGATGCGGTCGAGATTTCCATCGGCGGGGTCTTTAACCGCCGTGACGACGAAGGACGGAACCTTGCCGTCGACCGGAGGAAGGTCCCCACCCATCGGCACGCCGCTGGCATAGGCAGTTTTCGCCCAGTCCTCATTGGCAAGCAGCCTCTTGTCATAGTCCTAGCCTCCGAACATCCGGGCCTGGATGCGCACGCCGCTGGTGCCATAGACCTCCTTGCGCTGCATCGCGGAGAAAATGGATTCCCGCGTATTCTCTTCCGCCCAGACAACCGTGAGACCAGACGTTCCTGTTTTCAGGATATCCATGCCAGCTTCGACCTTTCCGGCAAGTCGAGCCTGCGGTGTCGCATCAACCAGTCCATGGTCACCGAAGAAATTGGATTGCGCGTATGCGGTGACTGTGTTGTGAGAGTCACCCGCGCCGACGACACCGAACTTGTACGGGTTGTAACCTCGGGTGGCCTGCATCGCCAAGCCGTTCTCGTAGGCTTCGCGGGCATAGCTGCCACGCAGCTTCGATGTGCTGTTATCGATGCCAATGAGGTAGTTCATGATCTCGTAGTTGGCGAATTCGTCGTTCGGCGACAGGTCGGGATGGGTCTCAGAGGTTCCCTTGACCTTTTGATCTCTGTTAGCGGCTCGTTCGTCATCCGCTGCTGCGCCCAGGTCGCATCCAGCGGATTGCCTTTGCTGTCGACGTCGACCGGAAACATGAGGCCGTTGGAAAGGTTGGCGTTGTGCGAGATGGCGAGCACCTCGTTCCCGGTCTTTCTCTGGCCGTCCATCCAGGTCCACAGGTCTTCAAGATGGTCGGAATCCATTGCGGAGAACGGAGCCTGGGGAAGCTTCGAACAATCCTTGAAGAACACGTTGCGGTGCATGTTCTGGCTATTCGGCATCGACGTCCACTCGTATGAGCAGAACGTTGTGAATTGGCCCGGCTTGTTGTACTTGTCCGCGATAGCCGTGTTCTCCTGCCAGACAGTCCCGGCCATCTTCGGGTCGCTCAGCTCGGGAATTGTCTTGCGGCTGGCGATGCTTCCGGCGAGCTACTGGAAGATTTTAACGGCGGGGTTGTCCTTGGTGACCTTCAGCTTTTCAGCAATGGGAAGCTTGCTAAGCGCCGACGTCGGATCGTTGGCCAACCGGATGACGCCGACGTACTCCGAGTGATCGGTCACGCCTTAGAAGTCGAGGGGAGTCTTGATCTGCACGTCGTACCCGGCGGGATTCTTGATCACCTCGCCCATCGAATATTGATAGGCCTCCGCCGGACCTGTCACCGTGTTGCCGATGATATAGGCGTCCATCGACCAGCTTGTGTGCTGATGCGTCTGCCCGAAATAGGCATGGCGCTCCTGGGCGAGGGCGGCCGTGGAGGCGATGGCCAGCGCCGTCGAAGAAAGCAGCAGCAGTCTCGTATCTGTGAGGCGCATATCGAACATCCTTTGCACATGGCTGAATGGTGGATTGAAAGCGTTCTCTGAACATTCATTTAGAAAACAGGAAGGTCAGACCGAGGTGTACACCGAGACCTTCTGGCCCGTTGTCCTGGGCCGCGCCCAGTAGCGCGGCCCAGTCGCGACCTCACGCTGTGTTCAAGTTCTTCGGCATGTCTCACTCTACCGTCGTTTGAAGCGGGATATCTGGTCCGCCCCCGGAATTTGTATGTCATGGGGGCGGTCAAGGGAAAGTATGTTACTGTAATACGGCATTTACCGTCCGTACGATCCGTACGAATCCATGATCTCAGCTTTGACATCTGCAGCGGCACTGGCAGTCAGGCTCGTCGCAACGCGCCATCATGCGCAGGCACGGCCGCCATGGTATGGATGGCCCTCTGACGACCTTGCCAGGGTGATGTCGGGTGGATCACCGTTGTATGTCCAAAGCTGTCGCCGTACTCAATCCTCATGCCGATGTCACAGCACACTATCGCGGACAGACATCCCAGAAACCCGTCTTCTTGGTGCTGTCGGTATAGAACCAGCACATGCCAGATCGCGGCGGCGTCCCGGCGACCGAGGCCGCACACGTGCCTGCGATGAAGCCTATGGCAGCTCCCGCCGCAATCGCACCGCCAGCGGGCCAATAGCGGCGAGGGCTCACGACGACGACGCGCGCATGACGGGCGGGCGACGGACTGCGACAGCGCCGCGGCTGCCGACGGCTGCACATCCTCTGACTCCGCAGCCAGCCACCGCACGGCGGGCCTCGGCCGGGGTCGGAGCGAGCATTGGCGCGGCCACCATCATCATGAGGGCGGTAGCCGCAGCGACGTTCTGAAAGTACTTAATGAGCTTCATGAGTTCCGTCCCGGTTGAGGGTGTCGGTGACTTCGCCTAGCGAATTCCTGACAGGGCGCACCATGCCTCAATCATCGCGGTTTCCTCAGTATGTTACTGTAGGTTACGGCGTAGAGACGGCGGCCGGGTAGGGCACGCCGAGACGGATCGCCGTCGAGAAGTCGGGCGACAATCCATCCGCCCGCGCCCGCTCGTCGATTTTGGAAATCTCTCGCAACCGGGGAAGCGGTATCGACGTGTCGATGGCTCCCCGGTCATAGGCGTAGTCGGGAAGATAACCGTTTGCGATCAGCCGCCAATCAAACGGCACCTTGTCTCCGACCACACGCATCATCTTGACGACGGTCGTCGTGCAATTCGTCGTGATCGAATTGTAGAACTCGGGCGTCTTAGCCAGCGCGTTAGCGTCGGCGACGTATTCGAGCAGTAGAAGCCGGGCCTGCTCAGGGCTCGCCCTCAGCCGATAGATCTGGACATCCTCGCCACGAACATTCGATCGGACGCCGATGACATCCCGCTCGTCGGCCGCCAGGATCACCAGCGGATTGCTCTTGAACAGGTCGGCAAGGGGCGAAAACGCGCCGCCGACGGGACGACGAACTTCTATCGACCAAGCGAGCTGCTCGCCGCCTTCAAAGCCGAAACTCAACATCACATGGGCTATCTTCGTCCCCGACCAGTACGACATGAAGAGATCGACACCCTGGAGTTTATCGAGATCGTAGCTTCGCGTTGTCCAGCGCTCCGTGAAATCGGTGTTGCTGCGCCACTGGAAGTCCCGAACGTTCGTCAACGTCAGGCTGTTTCCGTCGACGCTTCCGGTCACCTGTCTGGCCACATCGGGAGACCACTCCGCGTGCTCATCCGGGCTGATCGTGCTCCACCAAAAAATGACGCCGAGGAACGCGGCAGCGAACACGGCCAGTGCCGAGAACGGCCGGCGGCTGCCAAGCATTGCGACTGTCGCAAGCCCGAAGGCGGCGAACCCGCCAGCGGCGAATTCCCGACCGAGTCCAGGCACGGGAAGGCGGTACCATATTGCAAGCGCCGCCCAGAGGGTCGCCACGAAGACGATCATGGCAACTGCGATGAACAAAACGACTCGTAGAATTCGACGCAATCTCATTTGTTTTTTCCCCGGCCTCACCTGGAGTGTCCGAACGAGCCCGCCATCATCCTTGTCCCAGGTGCGCTAAGGCGGTACGCAGTGGATGGTCCGAGACATGGATGACGCCGAGGTAAGGGTGGGACATGTCAACGACGAGGAACACGGCCGCTGCCACGGAAAGCGAACAGACAAGCATCACGCCAATGACGGTGGGATTGGCGGGGGCTTGAAGGCCGAATGTTGCGAACAGCCATGCCAGCCAGAAGACGAGAATGACGAGAAACGCGGTCGGCAATCCCTCGTCATCGGTTTCCACGATCATCCAGTGGGCCTCGGCAAGCTGGCCGCTGATCTCGAGCGCGCGCGCCTGAAGCAGCCTTTGCGGCGCGGTTTCAGGCGTCAACGACCGCAGCTCGACCTGAACGGGTTCGATCGTCTGAGACTCGTCGTATGGATCGGTCGCTGCTCGCTCCGACGATCCACCCCAGCCCTGGTTCAGTCTAGCATCGACGAGGCGGCGGAGCCGTACCCCTGCATCCGCCGTCTCCGGACCGTAATGCCGCATGACCCTGTCCAGCAGCACGATGCGGGCGACCGAGGTCCGCAACTCGGCCTCCGCTGTGTCGTGGGCGGTCTTCGCGGACGCAATCAGCAGCCCCAGGGCGAGAGCGGACAAGGTGCCGACGACTGCCGTCGCAAGGCGGATCGCGTCCTTTGACTCGGCATCCAGGTGATGGCTCGGCAACCGGGCGCGCAGCACCATTCCCAGTAGGGCAGCTCCGAACAGGCAGACGAAGACAGACAGGCCTAAAACGAGCGAGCTCAATGTCCCCCTCCCTCGCGCTTGGGACGAAATCGCGCTTCCGTCCTCATTTTGGAAAGAGGAACGTCAGACCGAGACGGACGCCCAGTCCCTCCGGTCCATTCTCGGGTGCCGCCGCCCAGTACCCAGCGCCACATCCCAGTCGATGTCAGCGCCGCCGCCACCGACCAGACCCCAGCCCGTCAGGTAGACCTCCGTGGTCAGGGAGTATTTTCCCCGAAGACCGACCATGCCGTCCACCCAGGTCGCGCTGTCGTCTCGCGCCACGCCGTCGAGCAGGCCACCTGTGAAGCTGATAGTCGTGTCGACCGACCAGACCTTGACGCCGCCTACGACATCCAGGTGGCCTTCGGGGCCGTCCAGCACCGCGTAGCCAAGTCCCAGCAGACCCGAAAAGGTCTCCGACGTCACGTCGACGTCCGATGCCAGGATGCCCGCCGGGGTGCTGGCATCCGCACCTAGTTTTACGTAGATCACGTCCCCGATGACGCTAAAGCGGTCATAGCGGGCTTCGCCTGCCGCCATGAAGGCGAAGTCGAGATTGCTGAGGATGTCGCCGAAGTCGGAGTCGATATGGACGGTGGGAAGGCCGAACTGGGCGGTTTCGCCCGACAGTCCCGCCATCCAGAAATAAGGCGCGACGGTGAAAGTCCAGCCGTCCTGCGTTTCGGCTGGCTGCGGATCCTGAGTCAGCAAGGGCGAGACGTCTGCCGCCTGGACGCTGCCGCAGATCATGGCAGCGACCGCCATCGAAAGCCCGAGTTTCAGATAGTGCGTCATTGTCGTATTCCCCCTATTGGTTTTGCGGTGCGCGACATGGCGAAACACGTCCTGCCTGCTTCGGATCACAGTCTTTCACGGCAATCTTCTGCTTGCCACCGCTCTGTCCGACTAGCCCGCCGACATGGTGGGCATAGTTGTCGCGCGTGTCCGCGTCGACGACGGCGACGGGAGCTGCAATGATCAGCCCCGCAGCGCTGCCGGCCGCAGCGGCCACTCCTGTGGTTCCAGCCAGGATCGTGTCGCCAAGACCGACCTTGCTGTCGGTCAGCGTCTGGCCTTCGGAAATGCGCGCGCCGATGAGCTGGACGACTTCGGGCGATTCCGCGAACTTGCTGTGATGAAGATCGTCGCCCGCCTTCACCTTAGTGAGGTCGATCACGGTGATCCTGTTGTCGGCCAGCTCCTGCTTGTACGGATCCGTCTCCGGGTCGATGGAGCCAAGCCGCGGGATGTCACCCCAGACCCGGCGAGAGAAGGCGAGGGCGCGGTCGTCGCGCGACACAAAGAGGGTGAACCGTGGATGCTGGCTGCCCATGTCCTCGATCTGCGAGCGGAAGACGTCCACGTCGACATCAGGAGCCGCCAGCATTACGTTCTTGAACTTTGCCGGAAGGCCGTCGTTGCGGATGGCCATCTGCCGCAGGGCCTCGAGCGCCAGCCAGTTTCCCATCGAGTGGGCGAGGATCGAGACCTCCTTCACCTCTTTGTCTTTCGCCAGATACTGGAACAGGGTCTCGAGGGCATTGCGGGTGTAGTTGGTGCTCTCGCGGTCATAGCCATAGGCCAGCAGGCTGCCGCGCGAGGGCCAGGTCACCAGGACGGGTGCGCTATGGACGCCGGAATCATGGACGATCTGCGCAAAGCGGTAGACGGAATCCTCGAAGCGATTGTTGAACCCATGGATGAACACGAGGACGCTCTGGTCGCGGCTTTTCCTGACGGTGGCACTGAGCCATGTCTTGGCCTCCTCCAACGGGATCTCGTCCGCCTTCAGGGTCGCGAAGTCGGTCGCCGGGTTGGAGGGCAGCTTCTTCGGCCACGCGACCTCTCCGACCTTTCGGACCGCGGGGATCGACACCGTGATGTCAGCGAACGCCGGAGCACGGGCGCGCTCGCCCGTGAACATCTCGCCGGGAACCTCGGACCTACCGCGTGTCGTGGCGATCAGCATGTTGACGCGGTCGGAACCGGGCACCGTATCGGCGACGGGTGTGAGCACCGCCTTGGGATGTCCGCCGCACCCCGCGGGCACGAGCAGCACGAGGCACAGCAAGAGGAGCGACATGGTTTGGTGGCTGTTATTCCGAATGATCTGCACTCCCCCGAGTTCGGCCGTGTCGGCCGCCCTAGCAGTAATAGACGCCGACGGCGCAGCGCCGCACGGTCCGCCGCGCCACGCCCGCAACGCTCACCGGAGTAAGGGGACGCCCGACCCTGGCTTCGGCGGTTCCGACAAACCCCTCCAAGCCGGGGAACAGCCGCTCTCCGGCATCGAGTAAAGGAAGCACCAGGGCGACTGCGACGATTACCTTCGATAGTTTCATGTTCTTGCTCATTTGCTCGCTCCCATTGCCAAGTGATCCGGTAACTCGTCGCTGTCGGCGAGGCCCTTCAGATCGACCTTCTTCGCATCCGTCTTGTTGGCAAAGCTGTAGTCCTCCGCCGTGACGTCGATGCCTGTCTTCCAGTCGGAGATCTGGATGCTGTATTGCGGGCCCTGGTCGACCTTGCTGGCCGTGATCACGTAGCGGCATGGACGGGGCTGCTCGCCCTGTGCGATCCAGATCTGCCAGTCCGCGTCCTTTGTCCTGAATGCGAGGTGGTCGCATTCGACGCCCCCGATCACGCCGCTGCCGAGATCCTTCACATCGATCACGTCCTTCATCAGCTCGCCGTAGACGTCCGGAAGGAGGAGGTCGGCTCCTGGGACCGGTCGGCCCAGCTTGTCCCGGAGCTCCACGACCAGGTTGTCGACCGTACCGGGCACCTCGACCTGCGTGTACAGGTTGGCGTCCTTGCCGAAGAGCGTCATCGTCTTGCCGTCGAAGATCATCTCGACATTGGCGAAGCCGCCCATCCGGGTTGCCCGGAGCTTGTCCGGTCGCCCGAGTTCGATCTTGCCTGAGCTTGCCAGCAGCAGCTTCTGATGATCCTTGGTCACAACCTCCAGATTGGTGTCGTATGTAAAGGAGATCGCCTTCTGCGAGGCCAGGTAGTCGGACATGGATTTCAGCAGGTTTTTGGCCTCGGCCTCGCCAGCCTTGGTGGCGGGGGCTGTAACCAGGCCGATGATCATGGCCAACGCCACGGAAAACGCGATTCTTGCGACTGTTCTGGTCATAGACAATGCCTTTCGTTGCGTGTCCTATCCGGCAGGCAGCCTGCCTCCGATAGAACTGTACGCGCTCAAGCCAGCTTCCGCCCGTAACATACAGTATGCTCTGTTGCTGGCCGCCGTAGACTCTCCCCTGAGAGCTAAGACCTTAGAGGGCGGGGGAGGCATCTGACAACGAGAGTTCCGCGTCGAGTTCCTTAGCGGCTGGAACGGGTAGGCCAGCCTTGCGAAGTGAGGCGATCATGCGGAGGCTGTCGGCGGGTTGAATGTTGCGGTTCCTGTGCTCCTCGACGATGTTGTCGATGTATTCCGGGCGCATCTTCATGAATGTCGCAGCCTCCCGCTTCGCATCATCCATCATGCCAGCATCTGCGTAGATCGCGGCTGCCACGGCATGAAAAAGCGGGAATCTCTGCAGATCCGCCTTCCGGATCAGGCGGACCGCCTTGTCCTGGTCATTCAGCATATAGGCCGCGAGCGCACGGGTGCCGTCGTAGTAGCCCGCTCCTCCGGGATTGAGCGCAAGCGCCTGGTCGAGCAGTGCCGCACCCCGTTTCCACTGGCCGCTCATCGCCACCCGTGTCCCGAACTCGCCCAGAAGCTCCGTGTCGTTGGGATTGGTCCTCAACGCTTCCCCGCCGACCTCCAACGCTTCCGCAAGTTGCCGATTGAAGAACAACGCTGTCATCAGGGCCTGCAGCGCCCGTGTGTTGTCCGGTTCGAGGTCGATCGCACGCCGGGCCGTTGTCAGCGCCCTCTCCATCGGAGGCGTGGGATCAGCCTTGGGATTGAAGCGGAAGCGACCCTCGTCGAGATAGGCGATGGACAACATCGCCCATGCGGTCGAATAGGCAGGGTAGCGCGCGGTTGAACGCTCCAGACAGTCACGCGCTTTCAAATGCGAATCTGGACCAAGGTCGGTGCGGTAGGCATAGAAGCGAAGGGTGCAGTCGTAGACGCCAAGGTCATCCGGCGGAGGGTGGGCGGTTCGCGCCTGCGCGATTATGCCGTAGGGCTGGGCGACCGCCGTTGCGACCTTGTTGGCGACATCGGTTTGGATGGTGAACAGTTCCCGTGTGCTCAGATCGTCCTCGTAGTCCTGCGACCACAGAATTGCACCGTCCGACGTGTCGTGAAGCCGTGCTGTGACCCGCACCCGGCTGCCGGACACACGAACGCCGCCAGACAGCAGATAATGAGCGCCCAGATCTCCGCGGATCACTGACACGTCGACTTTCGAGGACAGTGATTTCGACGTCTCACGCCCAAAGACCTTTATCTCCTTGAACCGGGGCAGGGCGGTCAGAAGCTCTTCGGTCAGTCCGGCCGTGTACAATCGGGCCTGGGGACCATCGCCCAGATTTTCGAAGGGGGCGATCACGAGCGTCGGCTCCGCCGGCACTTCCGCGTAGTTGGCCCGCTTCACGCTGATGGCGAACCGTTCGGTCCCCCAATAGGCCAGCGCAGCCAGGCACACCGTGCCCGCAAGGGCGGCATGACTCCATCGCCTTTCGCGAAGCCATGCGAGGCTTCCCGTCAACCTGCCGATCCGGAGCGGATTTGACCCGCCGTCTGCAGTTGTCGCAGCGGGAGGCTCGTTCCAGGTGAACGACGGGGCATAGCCGCCTTTTGGAATGTCTATCCTGACGGGGTCGTGCTGTCCCGCGACGAGGTAGTACCGCTCGAGTATTCGCCGCAAGCGCCCCGCCTCGATCCGCACGACCGGATCGTCCTGCGTGAACCCTTCCCGGCGCTTGAAGACTTCGACGGCGATCAGATAGCCCTTGAGGCGTTGCGCCCTGCCTGCGAGCGCCTCTTCGATCACGAAGTTGAGGAAGGCCGCCACGCGTCCGACGCTTGGAAACTCGGGGCTTTCCAGGATTCGAGCAAGCTGGCCCCTTATTTCGTCAGGGCTGGGACAGGGCCGCTCTAACGGCTGCGCTTCTTCGCTGGTGTCCGGCACGGAGGTCTGCATGACTCGATCCTCAACCATGTTGCGTCGGCATGTCGCTATATTTGGAACCCCTACTTCAACCTATGACAGAAACCCAGCCTCGTCCACCAGGCATCCCTCTTTCTTGAACGTTATCATTGCACCTGCTTGAAGCGGAACTTCTTCATCGAGCGTAGCATATCGGGGTCCGGGGTCTCTTTGGTTGCATCCTGAGACTGTTGCGACCGTCCGATCCTGTCAGGGCAGCCGGATCACGCGCGGCGAGTTGATAGTGCCTCATGGGCGCGCAACAGATGATACTGTAACATACGCTCCAAAACGCGAACTCTGAGTCATCATGTGCTGTTGAAAAAAAATCCGTCGCCGACGAAGACGGCAACGCCCTTGGGGGAGCCAAGCATGGGACACGACGTTGGTTTCGCAAAACAGTGCTTTCCAACCCGCGCCCGCCTGATCGACGAACTCGCCGCCCGTGACGAGAGCTTCCGCGATCTCTGCCACGACTTCGCCACGGCCGACGAGCTGCGACTGTCATGGGAGACCGCGTTGGCCCCCGACCGATACGAGCGCCACGCCGAATTGGTCGAGCTTGTCGACAGTCTTCGAAGCGAGATAGAGGTGGCGCTCGACGACGCTGCGGTCGTGCCGTTCAGACGGCCCCCACGCCCTTGACCGTCAACCGTGCGCAGCCTGCCTAGCAACGCCGTATGTTACAGTAACATACTTGCTCTTTTTGGGTTCCAGCCCACAGTACGCGTCTAGGGTTCTGACAATCGAAGGGTGTGGCAGGTTGACAAATCCAGCAGTGGACCGTCGGCTCGCGGCTTACCGCACAGGTTCCAGGAACTGAGCTTTGTGCTTGGAAGGCGCGCTTACCCTGAAGATCGGGAGGCAAATTCATCTTTGAAACTGTGCAGGCAGGCGAGAACCTGTAGCTCGCGATGCAGGGACTGAGCTTTAGCCGTCTAGGTGGCTGGTTTGGTTTCTCCGCGATCCGCAGGTCATCGGCACATTTTCGATGACGCACGTGCCAAGCGAGTTATCGAGCGAGGGCAGTTTGATGACCTCCCGAAAACTCCACGCCGTCGTCAAACCACCCCATCCACGTTTTCTGAGTTGGGTGTGGCAGGAACGATGGCTTGTCACTGCCTGGTTCGGGGGAATCCCGGCCTCGGTCTATTGGATTTATTCCGGCATGCCGATGATCTGTCGCTAGCACCACCGCCCGTACCACGTCGAAACAAACCGGAGATGAGACAATGAAACAGTTATCTGGACTTCTCGCATCCGTTGCCACCTGCGTCATGTTGGCGGTACCGGGCCTAGCGGCGGATCAAACCGCCGCCGACATCCCGCCGAGCGTGCTCACCCCTGACAAGCTCGAGACGAGCATAGGCACGCTTGAATTCAAGGACGGCGCGCCAAGCGCGGAAACAGCGCAGAAGGTTCGGGACAGCCTGGACTACATACGCGGCGTGGATGCCTTCATGAACGCCTACTCGGGTGCGTCGGCCTATGCAATTCGCAAGGGTTTCAAGAGCATCGGCGCCGAAGACAACACGGTAGTTATTTTCTCCGAGTTGATGGACTACAACTCGGTGTTTCTCACTGCAAATATCGACACGGTCTATACGGTCGCGACCATCGACCTGACAAAGGGGCCGATGGTGATCGAGGTGCCGCCGAAGGCGATCGGCACGCTCAACGACATGTGGTTCGGCTGGATCATCGACATCGGAGCGCCCGGCCCCGACCGGGGTCAGGGCGGCAAGTATCTTATCCTGCCGCCGGACTATGACGGTCCGCTACCCGACAACGGTTTCTTCATCGGCAAATCGAAATCCAATAAGGTGCTCTATGCCGTTCGGGCGAACCTCGAGAACAACGATCCCAAGCCCGCGGTCGCGAACGTCAAGGAGAAGCTGAAAATCTATTCGTATACGCCGGGCGGATACGGCACCAGCATCGCCACCGCGCTCGACGGCAAGATCCGGCTTGAGAAGGACCCGCCAATCCCGCCGACGAAATTCGTAGAAGGCAGCGGCAAGGCGTTCAACACCGTTCCGCCGAGCGACTATTCGTTTTTCGAGATGATCAATGAACTGGTACAATCCGAGCCCGCAACGTCAACGAGTCCGGAAATTCTGGGCCAGCTCGCGGCAATCGGTATCGTGAAGGGCAAGCCGTTCAATCCCGATGCCCGGATGAAGAAGATCCTCACCGACGCCGCCGCCGTTGGAAGCGCCGCCGGACGAATGTTCAACTGGCGTGCCAATGAAGTTCCCGGTTGGTCGCTCTACCCGGATTCCATGTGGGCCAGCATGATGTGGGAGGGCGGCTACACGTTCGAGACGCCGCCTCCGCCGGTTAGCAAGGAGGGTTACTTCGAACCGGTTCCGGCGACGGGTGCGCGAACGCTCAACGCCCGTACGGGGTTCTATTACGGTTACACCATGGACTCGCCGGGCATGATCATGCAGATGCCGGGCGTCGGCTCTCAATATCTGATGGGTTTCATGGACGCCGACAAGAACTACTTCGATGGCTCTAAGACCTATCGCGTAACGCTACAGAAAGACATTCCGGCGGCGGCGTTCTGGTCGTTCACCGTTTACGACAACCAGACGCGCTCATTGCTGGCGACACCGCAGCGTTACGCGCGTGCCGGCAGTCAGTCGTATCCGACACCCGCCGCCGTTGCGGACGCCGACGGCACCACCACGGTCTATTTCGGGCCTACCAAGCCGGCCGACGCAAAGAAGGGTAACTGGATTCAAACCGATCCGAAAAAAGGATGGTTCACACTTCTGCGGCTTTACAGCCCGCTTGAACCGTTCTTCACCAAGGAATGGCGGCCGGGCGAGGTCGAGCTCGTGCCCTGACACCTTCGACAACGGAAGGCGCTTGTTTCAGGACAAGCGCCTTTCGCCTCCGCCCCGTAGGACCCAGTTAGTTGACCTTTCCTGTCTGGGCGAATTGTCTGAACGCAAGCATGTCACCGGAGGCCGGAGGAACGACCATGAACCTATCGCGACGCAGTTTTGCAACGGCCTGTTTGGGCGCAGCTTCTATCGCCAGCTTTACTCTGGCTCAGGCGCAAACTGCCGATGTCACCGCGGATGAAGCCCGTGCCATCGCCAAGGAGGCCTATGTCTACGGCTTCCCAATGGTGGACAACTATCGCATCCAGCATGCTTATTTCGTCGACACCAAGAACCCCGAATACAAGGGACCTTGGAACCAGATCGTCAATATTCCGCGCGTTTATACGCCGGCCGATACCGCGATCCAGACGCCCAATTCGGATACACCCTACTCGCAGCTCGGCCTCGACCTGCGCGCCGAACCAATCGTGATCACCGTGCCGGCGATCGAAAAGGATCGCTACTTCAGTGTCCAGCTCATGGATTGGTACACCTTCAACTTCGACTACATCGGCACCCGGACGACGGGCAACGACGGCGGCACCTTCCTCGTCGCCGGGCCGAGCTGGAAGGGCGAGACGCCTGCGGGCGTGAAGAAAGTGTTCCGGTCGGAGACCGAGTTCGCCTTTTCCCCCTTTCGAACGCAGCTCTTCAACCCGGCCGATCTCGATAACATGAAGAAGGTCCAAGCCGGCTACAGGGTGCAGCCGCTGTCGTCGTTTTTGGGCCAGCCCGTACCAGCCGCCGCACCCTCGATCGATTTCATCAAGCCGCTGGCCAGAGGATGAGAGGAAGTCTCCCGAGTTTTTCAACATCCTGAACTTCATCCTGCAGTTCTGTCCCACCGATCCGTCCGAGGTCGAACTGATGGCGCGTTTTGCCAACATCGGCGTCGGCGCAGGTAAGACCTTCGACGCGACCACGCTTTCGCCTGAGTTCAAGACCGCCATCGAGCAGGGTATGGCCGATGCCTGGGTCGATCTCGGAAATTTGCAGAAGCAGAAGATCGACACGGGGGAAGTGACCGCCGGTGATCTCTTTGGGGATCGGGCGTATCTGAAGAACAACTACCTTTACCGCATGGCCGGCACGGTGACCGGCATCTACGCCAACTCTGTGCAGGAAGCGATGTATCCACTGTACTTTGTCGATGACGCGGGACAGAAGCTCGACGGCGCCAACAAGTACACGCTGCGCTTCTCGCCTGGCCAACTGCCACCGGTTAACGCATTCTGGTCCATGACGATGTATGATCTGCCGCAGAGTCTGCTCGTCGCCAATCCGATCGACCGCTACCTGCTCAACTCGCCGATGCTGCCAGGGTTCGTGAAGGACGCGGATGGCGGCCTGACTTTTTACATCCAGAACGAATCGCCGGGTAAGGACAAGGAACCGAACTGGCTGCCCGCGCCCAAAGGGGCCTTCTGGGTTCCGTTGCGCCTCTATTGGCCGAAAGAAGAAGCGCTCGACGGAACATGGAAGAAGCCACCGATGACGAAGACACAGTAACGAGAGACCGGAAATTGACCGAGAATAGACGTCCGCGAACACACCCGCGACCGGGCAAGGCACCGACTTGGAGAAACATACGATGAACATAACCAGACGCGATTTCACGAAAGGTTCGATGGCGGCTGTGGGCCTCATCGGACTTGGTTCCAGAAGCGCACAAGCCCAGAACGTGACAGCGGAAGAAGCTCGCGCCATCGCCAAGGAGGCGTACATCTACGGCTTCCCGCTGGTGGATAGCTATCGCGTCCAGTACGCCTACTTCGTGGATCGCCAGGATCCCGAGTTCAAGGCGCCGTGGAACCAGATCCATAACATTCCTCGCGTCTTCACGCCGGCGGATACGGCGCTTCAAACGCCCAATTCAGATACACCTTATTCCTGGTTGGGCATGGATCTGCGCGCCGAACCAATCGTGATCACCGTGTCACCGATCGAAAAGGATCGCTATTTCAGTGTTCAGCTTATAGATGCCTACACCTTCAACTACGCCTACCTCGGCAGCCGCGCCACGGGTAACGATGGCGGCAGCTTCCTCATCGCCGGGCCGAACTGGAAAGGTGACCCCCCCAGGGGTTGAAGAAGGTGATCCGCAGCGAGACGGAATTTGGCCTCGCCGTCTTTCGCACGCAGTTGTTCAATCCCGGCGACATTGACAACGTGAAGAAGGTACAAGCCGCCTACAAGGCGCAGACGCTGTCGGCGTTCCTTGGCACGGCTGCACCCAAGGCAGCACCGACGATTGCTTTCATCAAGCCGCTCACGCCTGCGGAAGAGAAGACCTCGCTGCAGTTCTTCAATGTCCTCAACTTCATTCTGCAATTTTGCCCGACAGACCCTTCCGAGACAGAACTCATGGCGCGGTTCGCCAAGATCGGTATCGGCGCAGGAGAGACCTTCGATCCCAGCAAGCTCTCGCCAGAAATGAAGACCGCCATCGAACAGGGCGTGATCGACGCCTATGCCGCCTTCGCTGGGGGCGTGAAACTGCTTGACGACGGGAAGGTGACGTCGGGCGATCTCTTCGGCACGCGCGAAGCCATGAAGAACAATTATTTGTACCGCTGGCTCGGGACCATTGGCCTCTGGGGAAATTCGAAACAGGAGGCTATGTATCCAATATATCGCGTCGATGCCGATGCCCAGAAGCTGGAGGGAGCCAACCGTTACGCCTTGCGGTTTGCGCCGGGCCAGTTGCCGCCCGTCAACGCGTTTTGGTCACTGACGATGTATGAACTGCCGGCGAGCCTGCTGGTGGCAAACCCAATCAGCCGCTATCTGGTAAACTCCCCGATGCTTCCCGAACTCAAGAAGGACGGCGATGGCGGCTTGACGCTGATCGTCCAGAACGAATCCCCCGGCAAGGACCAGGAAGCCAACTGGCTACCTGCGCCGAAAGGACCCTTCGCGATGTACATGCGCCTCTACTGGCCGAAGAAAGCGGCGGAGGACGGCACATGGAAAGCACCGCCCTTGACGAAGGCACAGTGAAGACTTTCTGAAGGGGATTTCGCCAGAAGAATTCGTGTCGCAGTCCCGCGGATCTGTAGGATATCTAGCGTAGAGCATTACCCTTTTCGACATGTTTGCCCCCTGTTTCAAATGGGCAGCAAAACTATCACGAGCAAGGAATGTCCGCTGTTGGCGCATAGTGCCGGAGCCGCTTGCAATTCATGAGTTGAGGAATGCCAGCCGCGGACCTCCGATTGAATGTCCGGTATCGACATCTGGGCCCTACATGCTGCCAGTCCGTTATCGGCCCGTTATGGGAGTGGGAACTGCGCGTTCTCCCTCTGGCCAATGGTGGCCATAGGAGAACTGAAATGGGTATCTCACAGTATGATCCTGCTGCACTGGGTCGACCGGCTTGGAACGCAGGCAAGCAAGTTGGCGTCAAGAAGCCCCTGAAGCAGCGCCAGATCTGGGCAGTGCGTTTCTTTCTCGACCGAGAAGGAAGGATGAGAGATCGTGCGCTTTTCGATCTTGCCATCGACAGCAAGCTCCGTGGCTGCGATTTGGTAAAAGTGAAAATCGGGACTCTCGTCACGGGTCATGAAATTCGAACTCGTGCGATGGTCGTCCAGCAGAAAACCGGACGACCCGTGCAGTTCGAGATTACGACCGAGGTCAGAGCTAGTCTGCTTGCCTGGCTCCAGAGAAGGGGAGGAACAGTCGATGACTATGCCTTTCCCAGCCGCGTCGACCACACCGATCATCTCAGCACTCGCCAGTACGCCCGACTGGTCGATGAGTGGGTGACGGCGATTGGGCTTCGTCGGGAGGACTACGGCACGCATTCACTGCGGCGAACGAAAGCTGCCATGATCTATAAGGCCACCGGCAATCTTCGAGCGATCCAGATCCTGCTTGGCCATACCAAGATCGAGAACACAGTTAGGTATCTCGGCGTTGACATCGAGGATGCACTGGAACTGGCCGAGCGGACGGAAATCTGAAGAGGAGCGGCCCCACGCGTTGTGGGGCCGCGTCCTTGTGCCCAGAGAGCCTCTCCCTGGGTTCGATCAGCTTTGCGCCTCCATTTCGGCCATTCCGAACAATCCCTGACGGCTCTGAAGCCGTCAGTCTGCTTAGCGCCGTCCGCGGAGGTCATCACAATTACTGTTTGTTTGCGCCAGGGGGCGTCCAGCTCCCATCGACGATCTCCGTCTTCGGCCAATATGCGCGGAGATATAGAGAAAAGTCTCCTGCAGGTGCAGGTAGCCAGTTGGCCTCTTTATCCTCGCCCGGCGATTTTTCCTGGACGTAGATCGTCAGCGACCCATCGTCGTTATAGGCCAGTGACTTGTTCTTCGTCCCGAGCGAGAACCGGGAGAGCGCATTCGGGACGAAGAAGTGCTGTGCGTCATAGATCGTTAGAGACCAGAAGCCATCCACCGGCGGGGTTTCGCCCTTGGGAAATGTGACGGTGTAGCTGGCCGCCCCGTTCAGACGCTGGCCCTTTGCGTCCAGGTCCTGATAGAAGTATTTGGTCTCCGTCGGAGAGTTGACCAAGATATTGGACTTGGCGACTGCTGTCCGGGTGAAATAATCCGTTCCGAAAGCCGCGTTATTGTAGGTCGTTGACCAGTTGTGCTCGAGCTGGACACCCCAGTTCCGGAACTGCAGCAGAGGGTCCACCAGTTCGGCTTCCGTCTTTTGAGCCTCATCCACCATGGCCGCCATGATTTTCTGATCCTTTCCAGCAGCGGTCAGGACAGCCTTGATCTGGGCGTACATCGCTTCTTCACCCGGCAACGGAGGCGCATCTTTCATCACCTGCGGTAACTGCTGGAAGAAGGTTTCGGGAAAGACCCACTTTGTCTCGGAGGCATCGCCCTCGGCAGTTGGCGAGCCAAGCGTCGGCAATGACCGCCAATCGCGTTCCCTTGCTTTTCCGTCGAACTCGGCGAGTGGATACATGTCGATCCCGGAGATCATCGGCTGGATTGCCTCACGATCTTCGGTGGTATCGTCCATGAACACGCGGGGAACAATGAATGCCGTATTCGTGCGCGCCCGAAACACCTTGGTGATCCCCTTCGGTACCTCGCCATTCCAGTCCGGTCCCACAAGCAGATAGAATCCCGGTTTCGTCCCATACATCGCGCCAATCTGGGCGAAACTGTCGGTGCGGATGTCGACCACCTGATAGACCCAGAATCGGTCGCCGAAGTCTGGCACCTGGACGACAACTGGTGTCCGCTCTAAGGCCGCGATACCGGCCCCGTAAGCGACGTCTTGGTTAGGGCAAGCCACCCAACGCTGTTCCGGCTGGATGTAGTCATGCAGCATCGACATCGCGTTGAGGGGAGCAAACGGCAGCACGCCGTTCATCAAGCCCACTTTTGGCGCTTTCTCGAATGCGAGCCGTCTGTTGTAAATGTTCACCATCGGCCACGCCCAGAAATAGGCGTCCCTTGCCACCATCCGGGCATAGGCCTCGGTTACTTTCACGTTTCCGTCCGGTCCGGCGGGCAGCGAAAGCTGCCAGGAGGGAGAGAGCGTTACTGGTTCGGCTTTAGCGAGCTGCGGCACACCCACTAAACTAACAGCGAGAGAGACGGCGGTTAGATGTCTCATCGTCTTCATGTCATCCTCCTAAAGTTCACCGTTCGATGGTGGTCTTCCAGTCGTCCTTCATGCTGACGATGTGGAAGCCATATTTCTTGGCCGCTTCGAGTGAATAGTTGTCAGATTCGGAATAGGCGTATTCCCGCAGTTCATCGTCGTGGTTGATCAGAAGCTGGAAGCTCGGACCATCGCGGTCTTTCGACCAGCGCATCATGGCGATGTCGCCACGCCCACCCTCGTTGCCAGCAATAAACGCCGGGCGCTTGCCTAGGGCGTTGTTGATGCTCACCGGTTTGCCCGCGCCGTCATTGAAGTTCGCGATCCTGCCATCGAATACGAGAACAGTTCGGCCATCCCGCTCGTCGAACTTCGTTCCAACATAGCTGCCAATCACACGCTCTGGCGGGATGCCAAACATCTCCATCGACAGTTCTCGCGTGATGAGAAGCGGGCTGCCGCTGGAAATCCAGTTTTGAAACCCATTGGCTTCGAGCAACGCCAACAATTCGCGCATCGGCTGATAGGCCGTCTTCGAATACGGCACCTTGAACTTGGGATGAATTCCCTTGTCCAGCAGTGGCCGAACGTTCTTCACGATCTCCTCCGTCGTCTTGCCATCGGTTCCGACGTTGACAAGATCGAGAATGCCTTGCTGGCCAGCGGCATGAAGAGCTTGTTCATCGCCTTTCAAGAGCGCGGCGACGGCGGGCTTTTCGCCAAGGAACGGCTTGGCCGCCACGGCTTCCTTGACGTCGGCCAGTACCGGGATCAATGCAATGGGAACGGGTTTTTCCGGTGCCAGCGTTCCATCCATATCGAAGACTGCAACCCGGTCTTTGGGAACGACATATTTTGGATGACCTTCGGAAGTAGACGCCTTCACGAAATCAAGAATGGCCTGTTTAAGCGGCGTCGCGTTCCATGACGGAAGAGGATCGGATTGTGCCCAAGCAGAGACGTTCAGCGTGATACACGCGAGAACAGTGCCGACAACGAACCCGACGGCGTGGTGGTTTGATAACAGGCGCATATGGACATCTCCTTCAAAGGCTCGACGTTTGATATCCAACGTCACGACGGGTGCAGTCCGATCTAGTTCGTCTTCGTAATGGCCGGTGGCCAGTAGGTGCCGTTGGCGACACCATCAAGCGGACCATATCAAGCCAACGCGCTGGGCCGCGCGCAAACAACAGCCGTGCGCTTACAGAATGAGGGTGATATCAACCCGTGCAGCGAACGCAGTAACCTGCCGCATTTCTCCAACGTCCGCGTAGATCGGAACATTGCTGATTCCGGTCAGGCCGGCCTCGGCGACGCGATCTCCAAACAAGAGCACCGCTTGCTGTGGATCACAACGTTTCGACGTCCAGATCAGGCCATGCGCGTCCGGCCGGCTTTGATGAATGGCCAGGGCCCACTGAACGGTGATGTGATAGTCGGCAGCTGTCGTATCGATGAGGTCTGCTCTGCTGACGCCCCACCTGGCCAGATCAGGGGCGAAAAGAGGAACCAGAACGAGATCGTGTTTCAGCTCGATGATTGAATGGGCAAGAGGCTTGATATTGTTGACCCCGACGGTCTTGTTCGGCTCGTCAATCGGCACATCGTGAAAGATCGTCTCGTGAACCGCGCATTCGTAGTTGGTCGCGAGGTATTGCGTCGGGACAGGACCAGTGCACGAGACTAGCGGAGCAAAACGGCTGGGACGACCCTTGCCGGGATTGAAAGAGCAGCTTCCAAAACGCTGATCGTGGACCCGGTGGAACCTCGTCCCGGCCTTGATGTCATGAGAGTTCGAGGCCGGGAACGGTGAGGGAGGCGTATTGGTCATCCGGCGATGTATTCCGCCTCATTTGCTGCGGCGGAAACCACGACATCGCCGTCCTTCAACAGGTCGACTGGGCGTTTGCCGGCAAGCCATCCATTGGGAGAGGTGAACCAGAATGCCAATTGCCAGCCAGACTTTTTCTCACCCAGCAGGGCGAGCACCTTGGCGACACTTTCAATGGGCTGCCCCTCCTCGAACTGGAAGGCCGGGAAATACTCGACGCCGCCATGCTTGATCGAGAATACCTTTGCCTTCATCTTCCATCGCGAGGCGGTCATGCTCTTGTTCTTGGAACCATGTCCGGCAACTTCTGCCAGATCCTTGCTCGTGAAACTTGGCCATCCTTCAAAAAACCGCGCTCTCGCCTTGGCGTTGCTGTCGTAGAGCAATCTCTCGACCTCGGCATTGGGAGGCGTGCGCATGTAGACCGATACCAGTGCATCGATGGCGTCATCGGTCAGTTTGCTCTGGCGGGCTTCCACGATCGCCGGCACATGCTCGACGATATCGCGGATGGTGTCCCGCACAGCCTGATTTGGCATGTCAACAAGCACGACCATCATGTGATCGACATGGCTTTCAGGCGTGGAGTGCATCGCGCTCGCCATCGCCCTGCGCAGTTTCGCGCCAATTGAAGACGCACGCTGCTTTGCCGTCAGCTTACGATTGACCAGGCGCGCACCGGCGTCCGATGTCTTCTCGCCGGAAGCGGAATCCATTTCGACTTGTAGCGCGCGAGCGAACTCGGCTCCATCATAGACGCGAAGACCATTAGTGATAGCCATCTCGGTGCTCCGGGTTATTTGGGTTATCAATTGTACTATAACCTATATCACCGGGAGACTGTTTTCAAGTGTGACCTCTTTTGACCGGCAAAGGCTACACGTAGCGCAAAAAGCGCCGCCAGAAAACCGGGGCCTTTTACCGCGTGAAGTCGAACAACCTCCAAAGCGAAACGGCTGCTGGATCCCGAGGCTAAATATGGTCCCGCGAGCCGTCTATTCCCAAGCAGACCGGGGGGGCGTCGCCCTTCGGCCGGGCTGGCGACAAAGTGGCAGCCCGTCGCCGGTCTTCCCCCTTCCAGGCGGCCATCCCTGACGCGGGGCCGAACGGACCGTGCCGCTTGCAGCTTGCCGGCCGCAAGGGAAGCTTCGCCGCGGCCCGATTTTCTAACGCTCTCTTTTGATCATCCGCGCCCTTGCAACCGTCAGCCTTCGCGGCGACCGGGGTCGCGCCCTTGAAATGTTTGGGGGGAAAGGATTTGGGAATATGGAAGTCAGGAAATCGAACGGATAAAGGACAGGGTGTCGTGCGGGGTCGTGCTGGAGCAGGCGGGTTTTCATATCGACCTGAAGGAAAGCACACGTCGCGCCGTCAAATACCGGCGCGATGGCGAGATTGCCATCGTCACCCATGGGGGGAGGGGATGGTTCGACCCGCTGTCGGACAGGAAGGGAGATGTTTTCGGCCTGCAGGCCTGGCTTCAACCAGACGATTTTGCAGCGACCCTCAGGTCGGTTGGTGCGCTCGCCGGTGTTGCGGCATCCGGAGCGCCGTTGGCTCTCCCATCGCGACGAACACTCAGCAGCGTTATCCCGGAACGTTGGTCCAGACGTCCGCCGCTGCGCCAAGGCTCTCCCGCCTACCGCTACCTCAACGATATAAGGGTTATTCCCAGCCGCCTCTTGCAGCGTGCCGTCGCCCTAGGGCTGATCCGGGAGGTGCCCCATGGCAGCGCCTGGTTTGGTCATCACAACGGCGACGGGAAAATATGCGGCTGGGAGGAACGCGGCTCGCAATGGCGCGGCTTCTCCTCGGGTGGCACAAAGGTCCTGTTTCGGTTTGGCAGTCGGACGGCGGTTCGTCTGTGCATCACCGAAGCCGCCATTGATGCACTCAGCCTCGCGGCGATCGAACGTGAGCGTTTCGATACGCTCTACGCCAGCACCGCCGGAGGATGGTCACCTGCTACGGAATTGGCGGTGCGCAATCTTGCCGGTCGCATCGAGATCCTCGTTGCAGCGAGCGATCGCAACAGCCAGGGTGCAGGCGAGTAGAACACGAGGTCAATGACAATGGCATCCTTATGGAATTTCGTTGCGCGTTTGACGTCGAGACGGCGCCAGGAACCGCAACGGAGTCTGCCGAGAGCTAACGTCGAGCAACAAGGCGCCGAAACACCGCCGGCTGCCGAGTTGGTCCCTGACGACGCGGCTTCCGTGACCGAACCGCCCTAGCCGGAGCGATCGCCAGCGAGTGGGGCAATGCGATAGCTGCTGTCGATATTGCGGTGGGCCCTGCGGCGGCAACGACCACGGATACGGCTTCTCCTGCCGTTTCGGGGCGCGACGATGGTGTCGCGGCAGAGCCCGATACCCAACACTCCTCGCCCGCCCCCCGGGCCCTTGCGCCAAGGCGACAGAAGAAGAAGGACGGGGAAGCAGTCGCCGGGCGCCAGCTTGGCTATTCTGTCACCATCACCCCTCAGGCCATCACCCCTCAGGCCATCAGCCTCGATGACGAGATAAAGCTCCTGCGCAGCAAGCTTATCGATAAACTTCGGGTGCAGAACGTTCAACTCAAGGCCATGCTGGAGCGGTTCGAACGTTAAGTCGTGCCCTGTGGTCGCGGGGCCAACCGGCGACCGCGCAAAAGCAGGCGCCGCACCGCGCAAGCGTCCGGGCGTTCGGCGCCCGCCCGCAATTCCAGATCAGATTCCCACACCAGGTGACGCCATGGGAGGCTGCTCACATTCAGGATTACCGGCTCGACCCTATAGATGGGAGCGCCAGCACCGAGGCAACAGAATCTTCGGGCCCGACAAAGGGACCAACGCTCTGTTTGCAGCCAGGGTAGGAAGAGCCTGAAAGAACACGGAAAATGAATGCGTTCCGCCTCGGACACGCCGCGCTCGCGCCTGCCCGGGGGATATCAAGCAGCCCCCGGCAGCCGCCGCTGTAACAGTTCGTGGACGCTGGTAAGAGGTAGCGGCTTTCCGAATAAATAGCCTTGAATCTCGCTACAGCCCTGCTCCCTGACGCGGTCAAGCTGATCGCTCGTCTCGACACCTTCGGCGGTGGTCGTAATACCGAGACTTGCGCCCAGATCGACGACCGCCTTTACAATGGCTGCGCAATCCTTGGAGTTTCCAAGTTCGCGAATGAAGGACTGGTCGATCTTGATCTTGTCAAATGGAAAGAGCCGCAGATAGCTCAATGACGAATATCCAGTACCGAAGTCATCCATCGCAATCCGCACCCCTAGGCTCCTGATATGGTGCAGCGTCGCCAAGGCCGTGTCGTTGTCGGTCAACAGAACGGATTCTGTGATCTCGAGCTCAAGCCGAGAGGCCGGCAGCCCCGCATCGCTAAGCGCGGAGATGACGGTGTGAGCAAGCGTTTGGCTCTTGAACTGGAGCGGGGAAAGGTTGACGGCCACGCTGATGTCGGCCGACCAACTCGCGGCGTCTTTGCAGGCCTGGCGCAAGACCCATTCCCCGATGGGCACGATCAACCCGGATTCCTCCGCCAGTGGGATGAAATCGGCCGGTGAAACCAGACCGCGCTCAGGGTGGTGCCAACGCAACAGCGCCTCGAAGCCAACAACCCGTTCGCTATTTGTATCCACCTGCGGCTGATAGTAAATTTCAAACTGCTTGGTTTCGAGGGCATGCTGAAGGGCAACTTCGAGGTCGCGTCGCTCCTGTCTGTTGGCATCCATCGCAGTTTCGAAAAAGCAAAAGGTGCCGCGGCCATTTGCCTTTGCCTTGTACAAAGCCGTGTCAGCATGCTGCAAGAGCGAGTCCGCGATGTCGCCGTCGTCCGGGGCCATCGCGATGCCGATGCTGACGCCGATGCGAACGGATTTTCCATCGATGATGAAAGCTTTGTCGACAACGTCAATAATCCGACGAGCCAAGGTAGAAGCTTGGTCGCTGCTTTCGACATCCGCCTGGAAGACGACGAACTCATCGCCGCCAAGTCGTGCGATGCTGTCACCCTCGCGCAGGCAGGCCGTCAGCCTATCCGCTACGGCTTTGAGCAGGAGATCGCCCACGGCGTGGCCCAGGGTATCGTTTACCTCTTTGAAGCGGTCCAAATCCAAACATAATAAGGCGGTTGTTTTTCCGCTGGCGGCGACTTCCTTGTCGATCTTCTCACGCAATAGCGTTCGATTGGGCAAGCCGGTCAGCGGGTCGTGGCCCGCCATATATTTGATTTGCTCTTCGGCACGCACCGCTTCGGTGACATCTTCATGGGTTGCGACGTATCCGCCATTGTCCATGGGTTGGTGTGAAATCTTAATCACCCTGCCATCCAGCAGTAAAATATTTTGGCTTGCCGTAGACCCTTTCAGAGCGGCTTCGACTACGACATCGAAATAGGTCTCACGATTGGCAGGCGCATTACCCTGGGTTAACCGGTGATCGAGAATTTGCTGTAGAGGGGTTCCCGGTCGCGTCAATTCCGCCGGCAAGGTGTATAAGCGGGAATACGCAGCGTTGCACAGCATCAGATTTTTGTTGGCATCGAACATGCACAGCCCGTGCGGCATATTGTCTAAAGCCGTGTCGAAAAGGCTGCTCTGATCGGATATATCCTTTTTTACGCGGGCGAGCGCCGAAATATCCTCGCACTGGATTAACCACCGGCCGTGGCCCACGGGACTGGTAACCATAGAGACGAGCGTCTCGCCAACCACTATTTCCTGATGCAGCGATTTGGTTTCGGCTGACAAGTGTGTCAACCATACCGTGGATTGGTCACGGATAGGCATCTGCACAGCGATGGTTTTTGCATCGGCCCCGATTGCAATCCTCGGCAATTGCAGTAGTTGCAACAGCCGATCGTTGAATAATAGGATGCGGAGCTCCGCACTTAACAGCGCAACCCCTTGTCTCATGTTCGTCAAAACGACATCGAAAGCAGTGAGCATCGTCTATCCCCGTGCACGTCAGCGCGTACACGTATATGTAGCGTGATCTTGGACGACTTCAACCATGCGATCGACCATTGGCCAGGACCCGTGGTGTTTGATGGCCGTTTCTAACCATATTCAGGCCAAATGGCTTGCCATCAACGTCGGTGGTTTGGCATCCCATCAAGGCGACCAACCTGCGCGTGTTCTAACTGTCGTCGAGGGGCGTCGACTTTAGGATCGGCATGGGGTGACTGTGGCACAGCGAGGATCCGATAGCCTCCAGGGGACGACATCATCGATATTGCCCGACCGCCGGTTAGGCCGCACAGATAACTTGGAGCAAAACTTCGCATTGATACCATGCGCTAAATCGCCGGGTAACGTCTGATGATCACCCAAATCGCTTCAGGCGGGAGAAGATGATGTGGCGCAAACCATTCCGGTCAAAGAGACCGCAGCAATCGGGTTCTGGATCCGACCAAGGCCATCCGGCCGGGGACGCCATCTTTGCCGAGGCACACGCTCTCTACGGCAGTGAAGCCGCGACCGCGGTCGCCTACTGTGGACTGGACGCCTGGTTCGATGGCGATAACGGGGAGTTTCGCTGCTTCGCCGAAATGTTTCGACGGCTCAAGACCTAGAATGCCCCAACCGCCGTCCGACAGACGATCAACGCGACGTCGGAAATCGCCACGCTAAGAGTCGTTCAGTGCGGCGTTGGTGCGGGGATCAAATTTCAACGTGTTGGAACTATGTGGCTGCGATCGAAAATTAGCACGATTGATCCAGCATGCCGCACAAACATAACGCCGCCCCGCCGCCATCACATCGGTAAAATGAAGTTCAGGGTGACGAACTGGGCGGAGTATGAGGCGGGCCTTCGCCGCCGTGGCAGTTTAACCCTTTGGATAACGCCGGAAGCGTTAGCGGGCTGGGCGGCCCCACGTCGCAAAACGCGCGGGGGCCAGCCTCTCTATTCGGATCTGGCGATCGAAACTACGCTGATGCTGGGCATGGTATTCGGATTGCGTTTGCGCCAGAGCGAAGGGCTTCTGAGTTCGGTGCTTGACGTGATGGGATTGGATTTGCCTGTGCCCGATCACACCACGCTCAGCCGCAGGGCCAGAACCTGGAAGCCATCGGCCAGAAGCAACGACCGGCAGCATGCGGCGGATGGACCCATTCATGTTCTGGTCGACAGTACGGGGCTCAAGATCTATGGCGCGGGCCAATGGCTGGCAGAAAAGCCCGGAGCGAAGTCCCGGCGTGGCTGGCGAAAACTGCACTTGGCTGTTGACGCCGACAGTGGCGAGATCATTGCCCATAGCCTGACAGATCAGGAAACCGGCGATGCCCCGCAGCTGGAGCCGTTGCTGGATCAGATCGACGATGAGATCGGCCAGCTCACTGCCGATGGAGCCTATGATGGCACTCCCACCTACGACGCTGTTCTGCGTCACAGTGCAGGCGCAAGGGTCGTCATTCCACCGCGCTCGAACGCAGTTGAACGACCCAACGCCCAGGCGTCCTGCCAGAGAGACGATCACATCGCATCCATCCAGATCGATGGCCGGTTGAAATGGCAGGACGGTGCCGGCTATGGCAAACGGGCTTTGGTTGAAACCGCGATGAGTCGATACAAAGGCGTCATTGGACCGCGCTCGTCAAAGACCAAATTCCGCTCATTTGCTGATCCACGCGCCAACGCCCCAGCGGCGCGTCTATATCTGTTGCTCCTTGAATGTTCGAGGGCCATCTTGATTAGATCCGTCCACACTGCCTCATGCTACGCTTCGTACATCAATAGATTGCATATAGGTAATTTTAATACGTAATAATTCATGATTACATTGATGCATTCCAATTGACGAGCAAAGGAATGCTAGTTTAGGTTGTTGGTAATTGCCCAGCCGATCATTCCGGGGACGCCGATCAATGCGATGTATTGGTAGCATGAGAGCGCTCGAAAATAGGCTCGTTTCAGTAGTCCTGGCTCTCTTCGCCGTTGTTGTCCGGACTATTGGGTGGTGGATATATTTCTGCGTTCTTACGACGAAGCTACGGAGGATCGCACTCGCGGTGTCCACACAAGAATCGGCGCCTATATGCGCTTCGATCCCATAGGGATTTTGCCGCTTCTTTGTGTCTGCGCAGAAGAAATGGCCGGATCGCGCAGTCTGCCTCTCCGATCCCGAGGGGCACATCTTCACCGGCGCGGAAGTCAAACCCATTGAGGGTACCGATAACGAATGCAACCGGAAACGTGCTGGGTAAGGTGCCGTAGAGGAAATCAAGCGGGGGCAATGCGACAATGCCACGTAAGAAGCTGGGCTCCTTGCCAAGTGCGATGCTCTGGCTGACCGTGCTTTGCGCGGCGGCCGTAGGATGGTTCTATTGGTCCTTCCCAGAAACAATCCTCCGCTACAGATTAACGGCAGATTTTCGCGTCGACGGCAAACTGGTCAGCGGGACAGGTGTCTGGCAGGTCAAGTACCAGCCGAGGATTTGCTCCGATCACTGCACCACCCGAGCGAAATTGACGGGAGACGCGATCCCGATTGAACTTGGCCCGAAGCGAGGAACGCTTTGGATTTTATTGCGGCAAAGAAACGACGCACGAGACTACCAATTTGAACTAAGAACAAAGCCGGAGTGGATTGTACCATACTTATTTGGACATTCTCCGTTCTCGCCGCCGTCATTTCCGAAGTACGTGCGCGGCTTGAGGGAAATACATGGAACCGTTCACCCCACGCTAAAACAACTGCCGCAAATGGTCATTTTGCCAAATGACGAACTGCCAACGAAATATCAGTGGGTGGGGACGGGTCCAGGCGGCGTCGATCTGGGGCCTCTGCCAGAATTCGTCGGTGCGTCGATAACGGTTACCGATGAGCCTCCCACCACGGGTATTAGAACGCGCCTTTCCTGGCTCGATGTGAAGTTGCGTCCGGTGTTTGCCTTGTCAAGAAGCGAATCGGACGGATTGGTCATTCAAGATTTTGAGGAGATACATCCATGAATACAGGTCAAGACGCAATTTTTGGACCTTGCCAGCCTGGCCTTGCAGGCCTACGGCATCGCAAGCAAAATCCCGGTCTTGCGAACGGAAAGAAGAAACTGTCTATCTGATTGTACTGGTCGTCGCATTGCCGGCTAATATGTGGCCCTATTTGGCTTGGCCATCAGAAGAAGCAATCGTTTTTTTATTGTTGGATTAAGCCGCCGTTCTACAGCCAAATGGAAGAGAATGGAGAATGCAACCAGCCCTGTCGACGCCATGGTCAGGGCGCTGAATGGTGGAACGACGTCCAACAACTCGGTTATTGCGATGTAACCGATATTCTGATGGACAAGATAGAACGAATAGGTAGCGCCGCCCAGAATGCCCAAGACACTCCAGTATCGCGCGCTGATGCTCAGTCTCGTCAGAAAAATAAAGGCGGCAATAGAAACGACGACAATCGTTGTGATCACCGGCCTGGAAAGCGCAACGGAATAGGTGTCTTCAAACCAAGTTGCGCCAGAAAGAGATGTATATATCGAAAAGGCAGCGGCACACATAAATAGGGCAATACCGTAATAGGAAAATTCCCGGCGCAACCGGTGGAAAACAATCCCCATTGAAAAGAAACCACAGTATTCGGTGATAAAGAGATTCTGCAAATGCGTCGAACCGACATAAAACTCATTAAGAAATGAGAATGCGATCCAGAACGGAATGATCCTGAGGATATTTTGGAATTGCCCAAGCGCGATAAGGACAAAAACCCAGCCATAGAAAACGACTTCTAGAACGATCGACCAATATACGCCATCAACGAAAGGCTCTCCCAGAACAAGAGAAAATATGAATACGTTTGCCGCATATTGACTGAGGCCAATCTGAAACAGGGGATTGGATGAAAACATCATGACGGCTGCGGTGACACTCATGATGATGAGAAATGTGGGATATACACGTGCGAACCTCGAGACCAAGAAATCGGACGGCTTTTGCCCTTCAGCGGAATATGAAATCACAAATCCGCTGATTATAAAGAATATGCTGACACCCAGATAACCGTACTTGGCGACGGACTTCAGAAAGTCTGAAATGAAAATCGCAGGTAATTCCCCGGCGGCTTGACCTCGGAATGCGAAATGGTAGGACATGACCGCCAGAGCCGAAATGACCCGGAGGATATCAAGACCGTAGATGTGTTTATTCTGGCTTGAATTTGTCATCAGAGGATGATCCCCAAATAATCACAAATAATTGGAAACAGTGTGCGGAATGGCCTAACGCTCACAAATTGGCACCAATCGAAGAAAACAGGGCTTTATATTTGGCAGCCACGTCATCCCACCTATGCTGACCAGCCACCTGCGAACCTTTGTTCACAAGTTCCGCCCGAAAATCCTCGTCTTCGACCAACCGCACAATGCCGGCGGCGATGTCCTCCACCGAATATGGGTCCACAAGAAGAGCGGCCTCCCCGGCGATTTCCTGAGTGGCGGTCGCGGCGGAGGTAAGGACAGGAGTCCGGCAGCTCATTGCCTCAATGATCGGGATTCCAAAGCCCTCATACAGCGAGGGGAAAAGGAATGCAGTTGCGCCCGCCAGCAAGGGACCGATCTGGCTCTCCTCGACATAACCGATGAAGTTTGTCCGCGGCACCACAGGCAATTGGTTTAGCGTTCCAAAGACATGACTACGGTCGGGATTGCCCGACACGACCAGGTGTATGTCCTCGGGCAGTTGCTTTTGTGCGAGCGCCCATGCTTGCAAAGAACGGATCAAGTTCTTCCTTTTGTCAGCAGTCGCCTGCAAGAGCACATATTTCTTGGGCAGGGATAGAGCCATTCGCGTGGCCTCGATATCGGCGTCCGGGTATGGTCGGAAGTGGGTGCTGACACCATTCCCAATGATTTCAATTCTCTCAGGAGCGACGTTCAGTGTTTCGGCAATACGTGCCCGGGAGAACTCTGAAACCGTCACAACGCGGATGGCCCGCCGCACCAAAACAGGCAAAAGGTTTTGATAGAGTGTCACAAAGGAATTGGAGAAAAACTCTGGTAGGTCAAGAAATGCAACATCGTGAAGTGTGACAACCTGGTTCGCCTTGGTGATCGGCCCGGTTGCCGAAGGGGACCAAAGGACATTGCCCAACGTCCTTGCCGGCAAAACCGTCTGCTCCCACAAATGCGCTTTAATGCCGCTTAACGGGCGCGTAGGCGCAATCCGTCCAATTGCAGGCAAACGTTTCAGGATTTCTATCGCGGCACGCTGCTGCCCCCCCCATTTTGAGGCCGGTGATCCGGGTGTTGGCCACAATCTTCATGGGTACTCCATGGGTTCACGCACCTCATTCTAGTATTCAGCTGTAGGTGACGTGAGTGTAGTTTTTGTTAATGCAACTGATCTTCTCAAGTTCCGGAAATCCGGACGCGAGCCAAGATTTACAAAATCTGCTATACGGATCGAAATGGCGAGGCACGCTCCACCGAGTGGTTCGCACGGTTGGAAAAAGGGATCTGACACCAACGCAATTTGAGAAGTGACGTTTCCTTGGTAACCCCCCGGTTGTCATCGTCTGCCTGATATCGCCGTGATGGCGTAAGGCACGTCGTTAGCGACGTACTTAGGCGAGGTTGGTTTACGATGCGTATCGAAATTCCTGGGCAGCAATGGTGGCGTCTGTTGAGCTTGATATCCTGATCGATTCCGGTGCTGTCGTTTGGCACCTTAAGCGTGAGAATGCGGACGATTCGTTGTTGTTTGGCAGTTTATTTGAGATCCCGTGGGCGGAGAACCTCAGATTAAGTGCAACTACGAAGACGTCCCCGACTTACGTGCGGGGTTCACTATCTTTTCTATAGTAGCGCGTTGCCGAAGCGGGCTTTGTTCTCGCCCGTCATTTGGCTACGCAGTGCGCAAAGCATCTCCGGTCCTGCGCGCTGGGCGATGGCCATAACAACCAAAAGAGCCGGCCGCAAATGCGGTGGTAAGATCGGACTTACCGGGGTCGGAAAGTCGCTAGGCTCCATCTTTAGGCCGGCATCGTAAATTCTCGGATGGCTTCGGCTCGATACGCCGAATCCCAAACCGCTTCGTCAACCTCGTCGGGAAATGGAGCGTTCAGTGCTGTAACACCGCCGATTTCATCGACGATCGAATCACCATGGACGACGTGCACATTGCCCATTTCGCGGCGTTGCTAAGAACGTTTTCGAAAGAGCACGGCCGCCAAGTGATGATCGCCGTTCAAGATCGCCAGCGTTTCGAGTATCTTAAACTGGAGCTCAGTCCCGCCATCTGGAAGACAGCCTGCTAACCCTTGAGCTGTCGCGCGGCCCACGCAGAGACAGCGTTTGCATTTCACAGCGGTTCTCGTCCAAAGAACTGTTCGCAGCCGCAGGCGGCGGTGTGATTAATCCGCACGGCCGCCAATGTCGTTTCCTTTCAAGCGGAGCCAGCGCAGCTCAGCGGCCGAGAACGGACTCGATTGCGCCGGCCGCTGCCTTTACGATGATGTCGGCTTCGACGCGGGTGAGGCAGAGCGGTGGGGCAAAGCCGAGGATATCGCCCTGTGGCATGGCACGCCCAATGACCCCGCGCTCAAGCAGGGCGGCGGAGACCTGTGGGCCGATCTTCTTCGATGCGTCGAAGAACGTGCAGTCATCCTTGTCCTCGACGAATTCGACCGCTGCCATCAGCCCGTCGCCGCGCACGTCGCCGACGTTCTTGTGGCCGCCCACGGCCTTGGCGAGCTCGGCGCGGAAATAGGCACCGGTATAGCCGGCATTCTCGACAAGACGGAGTTCATCGACCAGTTCGAGGTTGGCGATACCGGCGGCGGCGCAGATCGGGTGGGCGGAATAGGTCCAGCCATGGCCGATGGCGCCCATCCTGTCGGAGCCTTCGACCAGCACCTGCCACATCCTGTCCGAGACGATCGAGCCGGACAGCGGCGCATAGGCCGAGGTCAGGCCCTTGGCGATGGTTATCAGGTCCGGCCTGATTCCATAGTGGTCGGACCCGAACATCGAGCCCAGGCGGCCGAAGCCGGTCACGACTTCATCCGCCACGAGCATGATATCGTACTTTTCGAGCACGGCCTGGATTTTCTGCCAGTAGCCGGCAGGTGGTGGAACGATGCCGCCGGTGCCAAGGATCGGCTCGCCAATGAAGGCTGCGATCGTGTCCGGCCCTTCAGCCAGGATCATCTCCTCCAGCTTGTCGGCGCAATGTTGCGAGAACTGTTCCTCGCTCATTGAGCGGTCCGGGCGGCGGAAATAATAGGGGGCCTCCGTATGCAGGATCGGCGCGCGCGGCAGGTCGAACAGGTTGTGGAAGAGTTCAAGGCCGGTCAGCGAACCGGTCATGACCCCGGAACCGTGATAACCGCGCCAACGCGAAATGATTTTCTTCTTTTCCGGACGGCCGAGGATGTTGTTGTAGTACCAGATCAGCTTGATGTTGGTCTCGTTGGCGTCGGAGCCGGACAGGCCGAAATAGACCCGGGACATGCCCTTCGGCGCCCGGTCGATAATCATCTTCGACAGCGTGATCGAGGCTTCCGTGCCGTGGCCCACATAGGCGTGATAGTAGGCAAGGTTCTTTGCCTGCTCTGCGATCGCATCGGAAATCTTCTGGCGGCCGTAGCCGACATTGACGCAGTAGAGGCCGGCAAAGGCATCGAGGGTGGTGCGCCCGTTGGTGTCGGTGATGTAGACGCCTTCGCCGCCGGTGATGATGCGCGTCGGCGTTTCACCGCGCGCGTGCATGCCCATATGTGTGGACGGGTGGAAGAAGTGGTCCCGGTCCCAGGCGGTCATTTCGTTGCTATGTTCGGACATGGTATTTTCCTTTTTTTAGCGTTCGGGAGCGCGTGGATGAGCCTCAGGCGGCCGTGTCGATGCAGATGTACTTGAGTTCGGTGAAGGCCTCGAGCCCGTGGCGGGAGCCTTCGCGGCCGATGCCGGATTGCTTCCAGCCGCCGAAGGGAATGGGGCCGCCGGTGATTTTCACCCGGTTGATCGCCACCATGCCGTATTCGAGCGCCCGGCCGAGCCGCATCTGGCGTGCGCCGTTTTCAGTGACGACATAGGCGACCAGTCCATATTCCGTATCGTTGGCGCAGGCGACGACTTCGGCCTCGGTGTCGAAGGCGGTGACGGCGGCGACCGGCCCGAATGTTTCTTCGTGCATGATGAGCGCGTCGGAGGGCACGTCGGCGAGAAGCGTCGGCGTGTAGAACAGCGGCCCGGCCTTATGGCGCGCGCCGCCGGTCAGCAGTGTTGCACCGCGGGCAAGCGCGTCGGAAACCTGTTCCTCTACCTTGGTGATCGCGCGCTCATGCATCAGCGGGCCGATCTCGGCGCCAGCCACCAGCCCCGTGCCGACCTTCAAGGCCTCGATGCGGGCCTTGAAGACGGTGTTAAAGGCCGCAAGCGCCGGACGCTCGACATAGATGCGATTGGCGGCAAGGCAGTCCTGTCCGGATGTGGCAAATTTGGCATCAATCGCTATATCCACCGCCTTGTCGATATCGGCATCGGCAAAGACGATCAGCGGCGCGTGACCGCCGAGTTCCATCACCAGACGCTTCATGGTCGTTGCGCATTGGCCGGCGATCAGTTTGCCGATTTCGGTCGAACCCGTGAAGCTCATCGCGCGCAATCGGGCATCGCTGCTCATGCGGCTGACGATCGTCGCGGCATCACCGGGGACGACGTTGAACACACCGGCCGGAAGTCCGGCCCGCTCGCCAAGCTCGGCCAGCGCCAAGGCGGATAAAGGTGTTTCGGACGAGGGGTGGGCAACGACCGTGCAGCCGGTCGCCAGCGCCGCCGCCGCCTTGCGGGTGATCATGGCACACGGAAAATTCCAGGGCGTGATGATGCCGACAACGCCGAGCGCCTCGCGACGCACGATCATCTCGGCACCCATCAGGTGGTTGGTGACGCTCTCGGCATTCAGCCGCTTGCCCTCCTCGGCATACCATTCGATGAACGAGGCGGCGTAGTCGATCTCGCCTGCCGACTCCGACAGCGGCTTTCCCTGTTCCAGTGTCATGATCAGCGCGAGATCATCCTTGGCCGCAAGCACCAGATTGTACCAGCGGCGCAGAATTCTGGCGCGCTCCTGGGGCAGCAGGGCGCGCCATTTGGGGAATGCCGTCGATGCTGCGTCTATAGCGTTTGTGGTCTCGTCCGCGTCCAGCGCGGATACCCAGGCAAGCGGCATGGAGGAGGCGGGATCGCGCACCTCGAACGTGCGGTTCGCGCCACTGGCGATCCAGCGGCCGCCGACATAGGCCAGTGATTTCAGGAGATGTTTGTCCTTGAGGCGCTCAAGCGCCTCGTGACAGGCAGGTCGTGCGAATACGGCGTTCATTTCCGGCTCCTCGTGCTTGAAAGTTGCCGGAAGTCTGACAGCTTTCACGCGAGGAATGGTCTGTTGAGCCGAACGATAAGAGAGGATTGGTCCAAAGAAGATGGCTGCCGCAGAGGAATCGTCTAGTCGTTCGGCGCTTCCGGCGTGGACAAAAGCACGGACAGCGGCAGCGCCGTTTCCTCCTTCACCGTCTTGGTGACGATATAGGTGAAATAGCGGGCGATGCCGATTTCTCGGTCGAGCAGGCTGTCGACCAGCCGCTGATAGGCGTCGATATCGGCCGCCATGATCCTGAGGATATAATCGACCCCGCCGCCGACCGACCAGCAGGCGGTGATTTCGGGTATGGTGGCGACGGCACGATCGAAGCGATCGAAATCCGCCTGCCGATGGTTTTCGAGGGTGACTTCCATCATGACGTTGGCGACGGGTGCCAGGCGACGGACCGCAACGCGGGCGTGATAGCCCGAGACGATGCCGGCCTTTTCCAATTTGCGCAGTCGCATCCAGCACGGCGTGGGCGAAAGCCCGACCTCTTCGGCCAGCGCCACCTTGGTGATGCGGCCATCGCGCTGGACGGCTTCGAGGATGCGCAGGTCGATCGAGTCAAGTTTCATGCGGTTACATATTCTGCCGGTGACGCAACAGCAATCATGCTGACGCCGCCCGTTTATGCTAAGGCGGCGAAGGATGCGGCTCACGCGTGCTTTTCAGCGTCCATTTCCGCCATGTCCTGGAAACGGTCGGCGATGCGGGCATGAGCCCGGCCGCTGTCGCAGGCGCCGATCGCGACGACGATCTCGTCGGGTCCAGGCGCATCGGCGATTTGGAAACTGGCGGTGAGGAAGTGCGAACGCTTTCCGGATTCAGTCTTGTGTGTCATCGGCAGTGACAGCAGTGCACCTGGAGCTGCGCGCGTGTTGGTGAATTCGAGGTAGGAGGTGCCTTGGACAGCGTCGCGAAAGACATTTCCGAAGCGCAGCGTGTGGATGAGGGCGGATCCGTGCTCAATTTCTCCATTCACGCCGACGGCTGCGGTCTTGCCGAAGGCCTCGACCTTTTCTGCGGGCATTAGAGCCAGCAGGCGGCGTGTCAGTTCGTGGCCGAGCACGGGCGCAACGCGCAGGATTTCTGGGCGCAAGTTGTCGACGAAACCCTCTCCCGCCCAAGGGTTGCGCAGGATGGCTGCAACAACCACCATAGTGATCGGCCGCTCCGCATCCTTGCCGCCTTCAATGAAGGTCTCCTCGATGAAATTGGCAATTTTTCTGACGCCGATATCCATTGTCGCGATCTTTCCGTTGATGATGGTGGATAAACTAGTGAGCATCGAGCCTCGAAGTCTTCCTGCGTTTCGCAGGAATGGAGGACTGCATTTTACTCTGGTAAGGAGTAGAACTGAGGGTAAGAACGGTGCAAACTTTGGTTCCCCAGGGAGTACATGCGCAGCGTGGACCAGAAATCGCAGATCTTGTCATTGAGGGATGTCGCCAGTCAGATCAACAGCGGTGGCGATCTCACCGCCGTCCTGCGCGACCTGATCATTGCCGCCTGCCGTCACGCCCATTGGGCGCTGGGCTCGATCATGGCGATCGATGCGGCTCACGGCTATGCCCACGTTGTCGTGCGGTATGATCCGACGCTGATCCAGCGGCAATTGCCGGATAAGTGGGAACTGGCGACAAGCCCCTCGCTGATTGCGCTTCAGCGCAACGAGCCTGTCTATATCCGCGATGCGCGTGAATCCGAGGAATTCCCGGGCTATCGGCGCGAGGCGTTCGAACGCGATTACCGCACGGTTCTGGTCATGCCGATGAACTGCGCCGACAGCGAGGGCCGGCCCATGGTGCTCAGCGTGATCGCGCGCCAGATCACAGAAGTCTCGGAAGACGACCTCGCTTTCCTTGGTATGATGGTGCATCTGGGGGCAATCGCCGTCGAACGACAGCATCGGCTGGAAGCGGAGAAGCGCTCGTCTGACCGTCTGCAGAAAGCCTTGCAGGCGCATACTTCGCTGCTGGACCACGTGCTGGCCGATGGTTCCGTCGCCTCCCTGTCGAGCATGGTCGGCGCCCTTTTGCCCAATCCACTTGTCGTCATCGATTTCACCACAAACCAAGTGATCCCCGGCCGTTCCCCCAACCTCGGCCATTTCGAGGATACAGCCTGGTGGGAGGCGGCGACGACGTCCCTCCGCTTGCCGTTGATGCGCGCCGCGCGCGACGCGATCGATCGCGGCAGCGGAGAGACGACCAATCTGTTTCTTGATGACGGAACGCGGCGGTTCACGATTTCGGCGCGGATCGAACTCCTGAATGTCGATGCCCAGTTGGTTGGTGCGCTGATCATATTCCCGTCGTCGCGCGAATTCACCGATCTGGATCTGCTGATGCTCGATAGCGCCAAGTTTGCGCTCAACGTCCAGATGATGCGCAGTTTCATCCGCTTCCGGTTCGAAACCCGCACCCAGACGGAGCTGTTCTTTGAAGTGGTGGAGCAGCGCTGGCGCAATGCCAGCGACGTGCTGCAGCGTGCGCAACGCCTCGGGCTCAATTTTGCAACTGCGCAGCAGATGATCGTCGTCGATTTTCCGGAGCGCACGAAAAGCCTAGGCGGTATCTCGATCGATGTCGAGCACAGCGTTGCACGGATATTGCAGCAGGCGTCGATGCCAGCAAGCGTAATTGCCACCGATGGCGGGTTGGTCTGCCTGGTGCCGTTCGATGCCAGCAAACGGCAAGAAAAACTCAAGAAGATGATGCGCCGCATCGTCGAGGATCTCGGGCGCTCCTTCGAGGAAGAACCAATCGTCGTCGTCAGCAATCGCTGCAGCGTTCTTGCGGATTATCCTGCGGCCTGGGAGCGGTGCAGTCGCACGATCCGCATCGGCCGTTCCTTCGGCCGCACCGGCGCGCTGTCCGGGCAGGATTTCGGACCGCTGCCATTGTTGGTCGCGGCGTCCGATGCCGGCGATATCCGGGGGTTCGTCCATGACAGCGTCGGCGCCATCGCCGAGCATGACCACGAGAACGGGACGCCGTATCTCGAGACGCTGTCAGCCTACCTGAAGGAAGGCTGTCGCAGCCAGGCCTGCGCGGATACGATGGGTCTGCATGTGACCACTTTGCGATACCGCCTGTCGCGTATCCAGGAACTGTTCAGCATCGACGTGGAGACGCCGGAACAGCGCTTTGCGGTCGAACTGGCGCTACGGTTGCATGCCGTGATCGACAATCGCACCCCGAACGAAAACTAGCACTCATCATTGGTTTCATGGATCGGCGGCCCGCGTCTAGCGGCCTCGAGAGCGTGCGTGCTTGTTCCTTTCGGTGTCCTTCGGATCAGAGCAGGAGATTCCCATTTCTTGCTTCGGACAGGAGGAAGAATGGCCGACTTCCACCCGCTAGCCTTCTCTCATCGAACTGGAATGAGGATGGCAGCAACGATGGCTGAGACAGCGACAAGACCCGATACGGCAATCGACCCCATCGCTCTGCGCCGCGCCTTCGGCACATTCGTAACCGGCGTCACGGTGATTACGACGCTGGATGAGGACGGCACGCCCCGGGGCATGACCGCCAATTCCTTCAGCTCCGTGTCGCTCAATCCGCCCTTGCTGCTCGTTTGCGTCGGAAAATCTGCGTCGAGTTTTCCGGCCTTCACGGCGGCCCCGGCTTTTGCCGTCAATCTTCTGCATGAAGGCCAGATCGAGGTCTCGGCAACATTCGCGTCGAAATCCCCCGACAAGTTCCAGTCGGTCAACCATGACCGGGTGCATACCGGCTCGCCGATCCTGACCGACAGCCTGACCTGGTTCGATTGCACGGTTCATACCCGCGTCGATGCCGGCGATCACGTCATCCTCGTTGGCCAGGTGCAGGCCTTCGGAACCAGCCCTTCGGCACCTCTCGGCTTCTGCCGCGGCCGGTATGCGAGCGTCAAGGATCCACTGCCCGCGGGCTGGGTTGCCTCTCACGGGATGATCATCGGCTATCTTATCGAGGCAGAGGACAACCTGCTCCTGCGCTCAGAGGGGAAGGGCGGCTGGGTTCTGCCGACGGCAAAACGGCGCAAGGCCGACAGCCGCTTGATGATCGACGACGGCGATGCACTGAGCCTCGTTTCCGAAGATACGTTCCTCTACTCCGTCTTTGACGTCGCCGACAGCGACCCGGGTTACCTGATCTATCGCGCCCGACTTGCGGCCGACGCGGCCGGTGGAGAACTACCGGCCGGGCTGCAGTTCTTCCCGATCGACGCCTTGCCCTACGACCAGATCCCGACCCACGAGCTGCGGTCGATGCTGCGCCGCTACGTGCGCGAACGGCAGGAAAATCGCTTCGGCATCTACATGGACACGGGAGACGGCGGCCGGGTGGCGATGATCGACGGGCAGGCCCGCTCCTGGATGCAAGTCGCCCAGGATTAGATCGCCCAGATTTAAACCGCGCAAGATTAATTTGAGAAGCAGGACACCAGATATGAAGACGACGGTCAAAACTATCGAAGGGTCGCGCCAGGGCCTGTTCATCGGCGGCCAGTTCGTGGCGCCGAAAAACGGACGCTACATCGACAGCTTCGACCCGACCACCGGCGAGCGATGGTACGAGCTCGCCGAAGCCGATGCGGATGATGTCGAGGCTGCTGTTTCGTCGGCGCAGGCCGCCTTTCGCAACCCCGCCTGGCGGCGGATGACGCAGACCGATCGTGGCCGCCTGGTGCGCAGGCTGGCTGATCTCGTGCTGGAGCACGCCGACGAATTGGCCGATATCGAGACGCGTGATAACGGCAAGCTTCTCAAGGAAACACGGGCGCAGATGCGCGCCATGCCGGACGCCTACAACTATTTCGCCGGGATGGCCGACAAGCTGCAGGGCGAGACGATCCCGGTCAACAAGCTCGACATGCTCAACTTCAACTTGCGCGAACCGATCGGCGTCGTCGGGATGATTACACCATGGAATTCGCCGCTCATGCTTCTTACCGGCACGCTCGCCCCGTGCCTCGCCATTGGCAACACCGTCGTCATCAAGCCATCCGAACACGCGACCGCCTCGACGCTGGCGCTTGCCGAACTGATTGCCGAAGCAGGCTTTCCGGCCGGTGTCGTCAACGTGGTCACCGGCACGGGCAATAGTGCGGGAGAAGCGCTGACACGACATCCTGGTATCGCCAAATACGTGTTCACCGGCAGCACCGCGACGGGTCGTCGGATTGCCGGACACGCGGCCGAAAACCTCGTTCCCTGCTCGATGGAGCTGGGCGGCAAGTCCCCACATGTCGTCTTTGCCGATGTCGATATCGAGCATGCCGTCAACGGCGTCGTCTCCGGTGTATTTGCCGCGGCCGGGCAGACCTGCGTCGCCGGATCGCGCTGCTTTGTCGAGGCAAGCGTCTACGACCGTTTCGTCGAGGCGCTTGTTGCCCGCACGCAGCGCATCAGGGTCGGCAATCCGACTGTCGACGAGACCGATATCGGCCCGCTCGCCCTGGCAGACCAGCTTTCCAGGGTCGAAGGCTATGTCGCTTCCGGCGTGAAGGAAGGGGCAAGGGTCGCGAGCGGCGGCAAGCGTCCGCAATCGGGCGAGCTTGGGCGCGGCTGGTATTTCGAGCCAACGGTCATGGTCGATGCGCAGAATGACATGACGTTCATGCGCGAAGAGTTGTTCGGCCCGGTTGTCGGCGTCATGCCCTTCTCGTCGGAAGACGAGATGATCACGCTCGCCAACGACACGCGCTATGGCCTCGCCTCCGGCATCTGGACCAAGGACATCGATCGCGCTCTACGCTTCGCCAACCAGATCGAGGCGGGTACCGTGTGGATCAATACCTATCGGTCGTCTTCCTTCATGTCCGCCAATGGCGGCTTCAAGGAGAGCGGCTACGGCCGGCGCGGTGGCTTCGAAGTGATGCGCGAGTTCTCGCGGCTGAAGAACGTCATCATCGATTATTCCGGTGCCATGCAGGACCCCTTCGTCATTCGCCTGAAGTGACCCGACACAAGAAACCCTGGCCCGCGAGGGAGGAAAATTTTCATGAAATTCGCAGTCTCACTCACCATGGAACGTTTCTCACCGGACACGCCGATGTCCAGCGTCAAGAGCAACCTGCTGGAGCTTGCCCGCATGGCCGACGAAGGCGGTTTCGAAACGCTCTGGACCGCCGAGCATCACACGATCGAATGCACGATTTCGCCCAACCCGTTCCAGACGCTGACCTGGTTGGGACAGCAGACCGAGCAGATCCGGCTCGGTACCTCGACATTAGTTGCGCCCTATTGGAGCCCGATCCGGCTTGCCGGCGAGGCAGCGCTTTGCGACCACCTGACGGATGGCCGACTGGAATTCGGCATTGCGCGCGGCTCCTATCAATACGAATTCGACCGCATGGCCGGCGGCATGCCACAGCAGGAAGGCGTCGCCTATCTCAAGGAACTGGTGCCGGCCGTCCGGAAACTGTGGCAGGGCGACTATGCCCATGACGGCCACTACTGGAAATTCCCGCTTGCGACAGCGGTGCCGAAACCACTGCAGCAGCCGCATCCTCCGATCTGGGTCGCGGCGCGCGATCCCGGCACCTTCGATTGGGCCATCAGCATCGGTGCAAATATCCTATCGACACCGCTGTCCGCGCCTGCAGCCGAAATCCAGGTTCTCGCCGACAAGTTCGAAAAGGCCGTCGCCGATCATCCGGAGGTCCAGCGGCCGCGCTTCATGATGCAGCGCCGGACCTGCGTCTACGACAAGCCGGAAGACTGGCAACTCGCCGTCCAGCACAGCATGGACTACGGCCGGACCTTCGAGAACCTGATGCAGAATATCGGCGCGGTCCGGGATGGTTTTCCGGAAGCGGTTCCGTTCGAGAGCGTTAGGGGCAAGGACAACTACAATCCCGACAATATCCGCAAGAACCTGCTGTTCGGTACGCCGGACGAAGTGATCGAGAAGCTGCTCGCCTATGAGGCGGCTGGCGTCGATCAGTATTGCCTCGGCCTCACCTTCAACCTGCCGTTCGAATTGCAGAAGAAGACGCTGCGGCTGTTCGTCGATGAAGTCATGCCGTTCTTTGCAGCTCGTGACCTAGACCGTCAGCGCTCAGTGGCGTCGGGACTCTGAGATGACGGAGCTTCGGCAACATACCGTCAGCCACGTGACGCTCAACTACCGTATCGGCGGCGATGGTCCGGAGCCGCTGGTCTGCATCCACGGCGTCGGGTCCTCTCTGGAGGCATGGGCCGGCGTGGTGGCTGAACTCAAGGATCGTTTTACGATCCTGACCTTCGATCTGCGCGGCCACGGCCGGTCGACACGGATCAAGGGCCGTTACGAAATCGACGATTTTGTTGATGAGACGCTGGCACTCGCGGCGCATACGGGTTTCGAGACCTTCCATCTGGCAGGCTTCTCGCTCGGCGGGCTGATCGCACAGCGGTTGGCGCTCACCCATCAGGCGCGATTGAGAAAGCTGGTGCTTCTGTCCACAGTCGCCGGCCGTACACCGGAGGAGCGCGAACGGGTCCTGTCCCGGCTTGCGGCCCTCAGGATGGGAAACCCTGGCGCCCATCACGATGTTTCGCTGTCGCGTTGGCTGACGGAAGGGTTCCAGGAGCGCAATCCGGACGTCATCGAAAAACTGCGCGCGCGGGATGCCGAGAACGATCCGGATTGTTACGCATCGGCCTATCGTGTCCTGGCGGAAACGGATTTCGGCGGTTTTCTCGACCAGATCCGCTGCCCGACGCTGATTGCGACCGGCGAGGAGGATGCCGGGTCCAACCCGCGCATGGCGACCTACATGCATGATCGCATTCCCGGCTCGACATTGGCGATCCTGCCGGGGCTACGTCACTCCATTTTGATTGAAGCACCCGTAACCGTGGCCCGCCTGATGGCCGATTTCCTTTCGACGGAAGAGGTGAGCCATGGATAAGGCGCTTCGGCAAGCCGGCGAGGCCGTGCGACGCAAGGTGCTCGGGGACGATTATGTCAATCGTGCTCTCGCCAATGCCGACGATTTCTCCCGGCCGTTCCAGGATGTCCTCAATGAATATTGCTGGGGTGCCGCCTGGACCAACGACGGCCTCGACCTCAAGCAGCGCAGCCTTCTCAATCTTGGAATGCTGGCCGCGCTCAATCGCATGCACGAGTTCGGCCTCCATGTCCGCGGCGCGATCCGCAATGGCGTGACGGATGACGAACTGCGTTCCGCACTCGTCCAGATCGCCGTCTATTGCGGCATTCCCGCAGGCGTCGAAGCTTTCCGCGTGGCGGGCACTGTCCGCGCCGAGATGCGCGAGAAGGGGGAGCTTTGATTTCCGCCGTTTCAAGCAAGCGGTAGCACAAACATGCTCCGGATCACCGGAAGACCGGGTGCATCCGGTGATGACTAAATGACGACCATGGCGGCGAAACCGGGAGGGTTAAGCCGTAAAATCCATCAACAACAAAGGGAACAGACAGCATGAGACATCTCACCAGACTGACGGCGCTTGCAGCTTCGCTCGCCTTTACCATTTCGGCACTTCCGGCCAATGCCGGGGCAGTGCTGGACCGCGTGCTGGCGGCCAAGACGCTCAAGGTTGCGACGGATGCCAACTGGGCACCGCAATCCTTCATGAACGACAAGAACGAACTTGACGGCTTCGACGTCGATGTCGCCAAAGATATCGGCAAACGCCTCGGCGTCGACGTCGAGTTCGTTACCCCCGGCTGGGACATCATTACGGCCGGTAACTGGTCGGGCCGCTGGGACATGCATGTCGGTTCGATGACCCCGACCAAGGCGCGGGCGGAGATCTTCGATTTCCCCGGCGTCTACTATTACACCCCGGCCGCCGTCGCCGTTCACAGAGACAGCAAGGCGACGACGCTGTCAGACCTTAACGACAAGGCCGTCGGAACGACGGCCACCTCCACCTTCGAGGCATATGCGAAGCAGGATCTGACACTGGACGCAGCCGGTGCACCTGCCTTCAAATACGAGTTCAAGCCGAAGGACGTTAAGTCTTACAGCAATTCGACGACAGCATTCGATGACCTGCGCCTGGGTGATGGCACCCGCCTTCACGCAGTCGTTTCGTCGCTGCCGAGCATCATGGACGCGGAAAAAGCGGGATACCCGATCAAGCAGCTAGGTGACCCCGTGTTTTACGAGCCGTTGGCCGTTGCAACGGAACATGGCGACGCGGAATTCGACGCCAAGATTTCCGAAGCGGTGAAGGCCATGCAGAGCGACGGCACGCTTAGCAAGCTTTCGGTCAAGTGGTACGGCGTCGACTACACCGTCGTGAAATAACCATCCTCTCTGGCGGTCCGCAAACACGGGCCGCCAAACCGTCCGAAGGACAAGAGATGCTCTATCCGGATACAGTCGAATCTGAAATTCTCGTGCACAAGCCGTGGTTCGTCGCCACGATGTTCGCCATCATTCTTGCAGTCTTCCTCGCATTCAACCTGACCGGCACGACGATGGGCGAGCTGATGCGCCCGGTGATCGGCGATCCCTTGCAAAGCGGGCTTTACGGTCGGTTCGCGGTCGCCTTCGTCGTCGCGGTGATCTTCTCGCTGAACGTGGTATTGATTGGCTTCGCGCCATTGAAAGTCCAGGTCGCCATCGTCTGGTTCGAGCTTCTAATTCTGTTTCTGGCATTCTTCGAGACTTTCCATCTCAGCCTACCGTTCATCTGGGAAAAGCTGCCATTCCTGATCGCGCAGGGTGCCGTAACGACGCTCTATGTGTCGGCGATCTCCATCGCCATTGCTTCGGTCATCGCGATCCTCGGCGCCGTCGCCAAACTTTCGACCAACGGCTTCGCCTATGCGATCGCCAGCTTCTACACATCGTTCTTTCGCGGTCTGCCGCTTTTGATGCAGGTCTACCTGATCTATCTCGGTCTGCCACAGCTCGGTTTCGTCATCGACGCGGTACCGGCCGGGATTTTGGCATTATCGCTTTGCTACGGCGCCTACATGACCGAAATCTTCCGCTCTGGCATCCAGAGTATCGATCGCGGGCAGTGGGAAGCTTCCCGGTCCATGGGCTTCGGCTTCGGTATCACCATGCGGCGGATCATCCTGCCGCAGGCGCTTCCGGTTATCATTCCGCCGACCGGAAACCAGTTCATTTCTATGCTGAAGGATAGCTCGCTGGTCTCCGTCATCGGTGTTTGGGAACTGATGTTTCTTGCCCGAACGCTCGGCCAGAAGACTTTCCAGCATATGGAAATGCTTATTTCGACCGCGCTCATCTACTGGATCATGTCGATCTGCCTCGAACTCATCCAGTCCCGCATCGAGCGCCACTATGCCAGGAGTAAACTCAGATGAGCATGGACCTGATCATTGAGGCAAAGGACGTCGCAAAATGGTATGGCGCATTCCAGGTGTTGAAGGACATCAATTTGACAGTGAGGAAAGGCGAACGCATCGTCGTCTGCGGCCCTTCCGGCTCCGGGAAATCCACGCTGATCCGCTGCTTCAACCGGCTTGAAGCGCATCAAGAGGGTGAGATTACAGTCGATGGTATAAGGTTGCATGGCAAGATGAGAAACGTCGCCGATGTCCGCAAGAATGTCGGCATGGTGTTCCAGCACTTCAACCTGTTTCCGCACATGACGGTGCTGATGAACTGCATGGTCGGGCCGATGTGGATCAAGGGCGTTTCTGCCGCGGAAGCCAAGAAAACGGCACTGCGGTTCCTGGAACGTGTCCGGATTCCCGAGCAGGCCAACAAATATCCGGTCCAGCTCTCCGGCGGCCAGCAACAGCGCGTCGCGATCGCCCGCAGCCTCTGCATGGAGCCGGCCGTCATGCTATTTGACGAGCCGACTTCAGCACTGGATCCGGAAATGGTCTCGGAAGTTCTTGATACGATGTCGAGCCTTGCTCGTGATGGCATGACGATGGTCTGCGTCACCCACGAGATGGGTTTTGCGCGAGCGGTTGCCGATCGGGTGATTTTCATGAATTCCGGCCAGATCATCGAAGAGGGGAGTCCGGAGGAATTCTTTACCAACCCGCAGCATGAGCGTACGAAACTGTTCCTCAGCCAAATTCTCAGGCATTGAGAACAAATTCCTAAGTCGAACAGGTAAATCGAGGTCGGTTGTTCGAAATTGTGGGAGAGCATCGCTAACTCCACTTCTGGCTCACGACGGCTCCGCAATTGCTGCGTAGGCGCCCCACTGAGATCGGCTGAAGGCCCGGCGCCGGACATATTCGGGCCACGCCTCAAGAGCTCTGCGCCACGGAAGGTAGCTGACACTCGCTTGAAAACAGCCGCGTGCTGATAAAGTCGACGAACACCCGTATCTTGGGCGAAAGATGCCGGCTTGATGGCCAGATCAGGTTGAACTGGCCCGGCAGATCGAGGTGATCGATCAGCAACGGCACTAGTTCACCCGTCTTTAGCGAGGCTGCTGCCAGAAAATCAGGCATGCAGCCGATGCCCAGGCTGCGCAGCACCGCGCCGCGCAACGCCTCCATATTGTTGCAGGTCAGGATATGGCGGATCCGGACCTCTGGCTCTCCCGTGGAAAGGACGAGCGGCCAATCCTGTAGCTTCCCGCTATTGGGAAACCGAAATCCGATCCCGATATGAGCAAAGAGGTCGCGCGGGCAGGCGGGCGTCCCTTGCCGTTCCAGATATCCCGGAGATGCGCAGAGAAGCAGTTGAAACGGACGAAGCGCGCGCATCATTATACGGCTGTCGGGTATTTGTCCGCTACGGATTGCGACGTCGACGCCCTCGTCGATGAGGTCGACGATACGGTCGTTGAAATCGAGATCGAGCTCGATCACCGGGTAAAGCGACAGGAATCAGGGAGCACCGGCAACAGCAGGTGATAGGCGACGATTGGCGCGCTCACCCTAACGCGCCCGCGCGGGGTTTCCTGAGCTCTCAGAAGTGTCTCCTGGGCATCGTCGAGATCTCAAGGATGTGGCGGCATCTTTCATGAAACGCGCGTCCTTCCTCCGTCAGCCGCAGGCTGCGGGTCGAGCGCTGAATGAGCCGCACGCCCAACTGGGTTTCAAGCTTGGTGACGGCCTTGCCGACGGCAGATGGAGACAGGCCGTACAGAGACCGCCGAATTGTCCCGGCCTTTGGCAACGGATTTTGTGCAGGCGCAACAGTTAAGCGCACTGTTGTTGGCAAAAAAACGCTCCACTCCCTTCGCTGTTAGCATATCTGCAATGTCAGGTTTTAATTGTAAATTAGACTTGAGGTCAATGAACGCGTGTGCAATATGAACACGCGTTCAAAAATGCGTTATACGGTTGGAGTCGATGGAACCAATGCCCTATCCAGACACCTTGGCAGCTCGTGCCGACCTGTGCTGCGAAGTTATTCGCTCTGCCGGAGAGCTCGTCTTGAAAGGATTTCACGGCGAGACAACGCGCAGTTATTCGATGAAGGGTCCCCAGGATTTCCTGACGGTGACGGATGCCGCCTCTGAAGCCCATATTCGGGGTTTGCTTTCGGCGCATTTCCCGAATGATAGCTTTTTCGGGGAAGAGGGCGGCGGCGATATTGCAGAACGTGTCTGGGTCGTTGATCCCGTGGATGGGACAGCCAATTTTGCCCGCGGGATTCCGCATTTTTGCATTTCCATCGCCTATGTTGAAAATGGGCGATGCGAAATCGGCGCTATCTATAATCCCGCTCTCGACGAACTCTATTTCGCCCGCCGTGGCGAGGGGGCAACGCGGAACGGACTGCCGATCACGGTCGCACAGACGGAGCGCTTCGATGCGGCCTCCATCGAGATGGGATGGTCGACCCGCGTGCCGAATGCCACCTATCTCGATGTCGTCAAAAATCTGCTCGAAATGGGCACCAATGTCCGCCGCGCGGGCTCGGGAGCTTTGGCGCTCGCCTATGTCGCGGATGGCCGTCGGCTATATCGAATTGCACATGAATTCCTGGGATTGCCTCGCAGGCTTGCTGCTCGTCAGTGAAGCCGGCGGCGACGTCTGCCCGTTCCTCGATATCGGCAGCCTGGAGGAGGGGGGACCGGTGCTCGCGGCCGCCGCAGGCGTCGCGCAGGGTGTCAGCAAGGCTTCGAATATCCCGCTGGTCATATCACAGGTTTTGGACCGGCGGCAGGTAACATCGGCTTAATTCTGAAGGCGAGCTTGCGAAGAGCCCGCCTCGTGCGTGCGAGGAGTGGAAATGGATGGACCTGTTTATGCCCGGCCTGCAATCAGCTTGATTGGCGAAGGCTTCGGCCCGCATGGCGCAGCTATTTACATTGGCGGCAGCGAAGGTGCGCGTGATCTTGGGCTCCTGCGCCGGCACGGCATCACCACGGTCGTAAACTGTGCCGTTAATCTCGATATCAATTTTGTGCGGACGGCAGCAGAAGAGAGCGACCTGTGTGCCAGTGGCTATGGCGACGTTCGTTACTACAAGCTTGGCCTGATCGACGGAGAAGGCAGTCCGGACACGATGATGCTTGGAGCCTATTATATTCTTGACGGGGTGCTGCGGCAGACGATGCCGAAACGAGAGACCTACCCCTTTCTTGACGGTGGAAACGTGCTCGTCAATTGCCGTAGCGGCCGCAGCCGATCTGTCTCGCTGGTCGCGCTTTTCCTTCACAAGCAACAGCCGCACCTTTATCCCACTTTGGATGACGCACTCACTGTGATCCGCGAGAAACGGGAGTTGCGGCCCGATGAATGGTTCGAAACGCCGAAGCCGATGCTCTATGCCGCCGCGCAACGTGCTTCGGAATGGATTGACTTCATCGAAGGCAGGAAGCAGCCGTAATCATGCTGACACGCGGCCTTCCGGCCTTTGCCGTCCTCGCCGACGCCCATTTCCATGACACGGCGGCCGATTCCGCTTTCCTGCCGGACGGACAAGTGAGGTGATCTGATGGAATCGCTCAATATCAGCATTAATCTGTTTGGCGCGGTCGCGCTGCTGCTCTTTGGCCTCAGCCAGATCAAGGACGGCATGACACGCGCCTTTGGCGCCAAACTGCGCATCGGCCTTGCCGCCGGTACCCGTGGCGAGTTCCGCTCCTTCATTGCCGGGTTCGTTGCCACGGTTGCGTTGCAGAGTTCCACGGCAACAGCCCTGATGGTGGCTTCATTCGTGGAGAAGGATCTGATCGTGCCGGCCATGGCGCAGATCGTGCTGCTTGGTGCCAACGTCGGCACCGCAACGACGGCATGGATTGTTGCCCTTGGCCTCGGCTGGCTTTCGCCGATGCTGATCCTTGCTGGCGTCATTCTCTCGCGCACCAAGTCGGCACCGCGGCAGGGGGCGGGTGCCGCCCTCGTCGGTGTCGGCCTGATGCTGCTTTCGCTGCACCTGCTTTCCGCCGCGACTGATCCCATACGCCAATCCCCGGCACTCAGCCTCTTCATCACCCTGCTCGGCAATGCCTGGCCAGTCGCGCTGATCTTCTCGGCTGTGCTCGCTGTCCTGGCGTCCTCGAGCCTTGCCATCGTCGTTCTCATACTGTCGCTCGCGGCAAACGGCAGCATCGATACCAGCCTGGTCATCGTGCTGGTTCTGGGCGCCAATCTTGGAGGCGCCATCCCGCCTGTGCTGGCAACGTTGAAAGCGCCGGCTGCTGCCCGTCGTGTGACCCTCGGCAACCTGATCGTGCGGGCCATCGGCTGTATTGCGGCCCTGCCGCTTGCCGGTTACGGGGCCGTATTGCTTGAGATGTCGCCTTTTTCGCACACCAATTTCGCTGTTGATGCCCATCTGCTTTTCAATCTCGCCGTTGCCATCATAGCCTGGCCGCTCTCGCCGCTGCTCCTGCGTGCGACCACAGCCCTTCTTCCGGAGCAGAAGCAAAGCGAAGCCGATCGCAGCTATCTCGACAGCCATGACCTCAACCGGCCGGTCGCAGCGCTTGCCGGAGCAAGCCGCGAGGCCATGCTGGTCGGCGACCTGATCGAGCGAATGCTGATACAGGCCCATGAGGCCATGCAGTATAACGACTTGTCCAAACTCGCCGATATCAGCGCGCTGGAAGGACGGGTCGATCGCATCCAGCACGGGATCAAGGTCTATGTCTCGAAGGTTGGCCAGGATGGGTTGACCGGCAAGGATCATCGCCGGGCCATGGATATTGTCGAATATGCCATCAATCTCGAGCATATCGGCGATATCATCGAAAAGGGCATCCGCCCGGAAATTGCCAAGAAGATCAATCTCGGCCTGCAATTCTCCAACGACGGAAAAACAGAGCTCGAGCACCTTTTCACCATCACGCTCGATAATATCCGCGTGGCGCAAACGGTTTTTGCGACCCAGAATGCCGACCTTGCGCGCCGGCTGGTCGAAGTAAAGGAAGACGTGCGCCGGCTGGAAAAGCAGTCGGCCGAGCGGCACCTGCAGCGACTTCGCGACGGCCGGGCCGACAGTATTCAGACGAGCTCCGTGCATCTCGACATGCTGCGCGACCTGAAGCGGATCAACGCCCATATCGCCTCGGTCGCCCATCCGATTCTCGACCAGAGCGGCCTTCTGAGCGAAAGCCGGATCAAGCAGGCGCTCTAACGGGCGGTGATGCGCTCGACCAAGGCAACGGGCACGACTTGAAGCCGGGTTTCCGGATCGTCGCTTGCCAGCGCCGTCAGCACTTTCTCGGTCAAGGCTTCGAAAGACTGTCCGACGGTTGTCAACTGATAGCTTTTCCAGCCGGCTTGGGGGATATCGTCGAAGCCGATGATCGACAGATCTTCCGGCACGTGGCGGCTCATCTCCAGCCGGGCAGCGTCCATGAACCCCAGCGCAAGCAGATCAGTGACGCAGAACGCGCCATCAATTGTCCTGTCGCCCAACAGGTCGCACCCTGCCTGATAGCCGCTTTCATAGCTGGTCGGGCCGTCAGACCAGGAAACGACGTCGACGCCCTCAAGGGCCATGCGCTGGCTGAAGGCACTCGCGCGCCGGATCTGTGCCGGCGTTTTGCTGCCGCTTGATATCACCGCAACCTTTCGGCACTTGGCCTCGATCAGCCGCATCGCGGCGAGATCGGCACCATGGGAATCATCGCTCAACACCATGTTCGTATCCGTGCGGTCCAGCCTTTGATTGATCAGGATGAGCCTGACGCCATTGGCCATGCACTCATCGATAATCGATGCTGGTGGCTCACCGGAAAGGACGACGATCGCCTGCGCACGGAACTCAAAAAGAAGCTCGATGAGCGGCGCGATATCCTTGCGGGCGTCGGCTGCATTCAGCAAAAGACATTGCAGCCCGCGCCGCAGGAGACCGATGCTTAGGAGATCAAGCTGTTTGGAAATGAAGGGAGACCCGAGATTTGCGCCAACAACGCCAATCAGGTTCGAACGATCATTGTTAAGACCCTGCGCCAGGCGATTGACACGGTAGCCAAGTTCCTGAGCCGCTTTGACTACCTTGCGGCGAACCGCCTTCGACACGCTACCGCCAGGGGTGAATGTGCGCGAAACGGCCGAACGTGAAACCCCCGCCTTCTTGGCCACCTCCTCGGCCGTTACGAAGCCTCTTCCCATTCACGTCCCCAATGCAAATCAAGTGTTTGATATTACAGGCCACATTGCACCGGTTTTTCCAACCTAAAAATTTGTGCCGATGCCCAGTGGAAGCAACGAGACATGCGCACTCTGCTGGCTTTGAACGGGCGCATGCCTTCAAATGATTTCGATGGGATCTGGAAGAAGAGGCACACGTTCGCAGGGTACGTCGAATATTGTGCGGCATTCGCAAAAATAATGATTTAAAATCAACTAGATAATCGCATGACCGCGTGTGCATTTTGTCGTTGACAAAACGACCTCGCCGATAGATCATGCATTCCACGGTGATCCAAAAAACGGAATGGTCATTCCATTTTTTGAGGGTAACGATGCCTCTGGGAGGGGCTGCATTATCGCCGTTAAGCAGGCCGGGAGGCCTGATGCTGGAGGATTGAAGCCATTGCCCGCGCCCGTGCGCATCGTGCCGACCCGCCAAGGGATAGCGCGACGCGTCGAAGGCATCTGCCGGAGTGCAGGGGCAATACTGTGGTTACGGGGAAATATAATGGCACTTCTGACTGAATCGACGAAGGTGGAGGCTCTGGTTCGAAAGCCGGTAGCCGCGCCTTCGGCATGGCAGGCCTGGCGATACCGCTTCAAGGTTGCCCTGCGAGAACCGACGACGCTGATTGGCGTCCTGACGGCTTTGATCTTTACCTACCTGATCGTTGTTCCGATCATCTCGATCGTTCTCGACGCAGTTCGGGTGCAGTTCGGGCACGAACGGCGTCTTAGCAAGGAGGTCGGCGATCTCACGCTCTACTACATCGATCGGGCATTTTTCTCGCCAGTCGCCACCGACCTCTTCTGGCGTCCGCTTTTCAACACCCTTACCGTCGCACTCGGCGCCATCTCATTGTCGCTGGTGATCGGCACCGTGCTTGCCTGGCTGATCAGCCGGACGGACATGTTCGGCCGCCGCTGGTTTGCGACCGCTCTGATCGTGCCCTACATGCTGCCCGCCTGGACGTTTGCGCTGGCCTGGACGACGTTGTTCAAGAATCGCACGATTGGCGGCCAACCCGGCTGGTTCGAAGCCATTGGCCTGACACCACCGGATTGGGTCGCCTATGGCCGTTTTCCGATCACCATCATCCTGGCGCTTCACTACACGCCCTTCGTCATCCTGTTGTTCGGCTCGGCGCTTCGCCGCTTCGATTCACAGCTGGAGGATTCCGCCCGAATCCTCGGCGCTCACCGCTACCAGGTTGCCATTCAGATCATCTTGCCACTGATGCGCCCGGCGCTGATGTCTTCGATGGTGCTGATTTTCGCAAAGTGCCTGGGCGAATTCGGTGTTCCCTACGTGCTCGGCCTTCCGGTCAAGTTCGAGGTTCTCTCGACCTCGCTGTTCCGCAGCATCGCGTCCCGCCAGACCGGTGTTGCCGGGGTCGTCGCCGCCTCGATCATGTTGATCGGTATCATCACGCTGATGATCGATGCACGCTTGGTCCGGGAAGCACGCCGCTTCGTGACCATTGGCTCGAAGGGATCAATGAACAGGCAAAGCCGCCTCGGCAAGATGCGCCTTCCGGCGACCGGTTTTGCGGGGACGATCTTCATCCTCAGCGTCGCCATGCCTCTTCTGACGCTTGCTCTCTCGACAGTCATGAAGATGCCGGCCAAGTTCACGCTTGACAATTTCACGCTCGACTACTGGATCGGCACCGACCTTCATACGGTGGCATTGCAGACGGGTATCCTGCTCAGTCCCGAGCTCTGGGCTGCGGCCAAGAACACGATGATGATCGTCGGTCTAGCCTCGCTGGTGTCCGGCATTCTTGGTCTGCTCGTCGGCTATGTCGTCATCCGCACACCGGTCCGCGCCTTGTCGGTCTATCTGCGCCAGGTAACCTTCCTGCCTTACCTGGTTCCAGGGATTGCCTTTGCAGCCGCCTATCTTTCACTATTCGCGGTTCCGCGCGGCCCGATGCCAGCTCTCTACGGCACCGTGACCATCCTTATTCTGGCGCTTATTGCCGACCAGATGCCCTACGCCTCGCGCGCCGGTATCTCGGCCATGACCCAGCTCGGCAAGGACCCGGAAGAGGCAGCCCAGATCGCCGGCGCTGGCTGGGTTCGCCGCATGATCCTGATCGTCATCCCGATCCAGAAGGGATCGCTGGTGACGGGCGTGCTGCTGCCGTTCATCTCGGGGATCAAGGGGCTCAGCCTCTTCGTGATCCTGGCTGTGCCGAGCACCGACGTGCTGACCACCTATTCCCTGCGACTGGTCGATTATCACTACACGCAGGCCGCCAATGCCGTGGTGCTGATCATCGCCGCCATCGCCTATTTCGGCACGCTGTTGGCCCAGAAGCTGACCCGCACAAATCTTGCAGAAGGACTTGGAAGCTGATGCCTACCATCAACCTGCGCGGAGCGCAGAAGAACTATGGTGTAAACTCCGCCAACGCGGTTTCCGATCTCGACCTCGAAATTCGCGACGGTGAGTTCATGTGCCTGCTGGGTCCATCCGGCTGCGGCAAGACCACGACGCTGCGGATGATTGCCGGCCTCGAAAACCTTTCGGGCGGCGAAATCCGGGTCGGAGACAGGATCATCGACTCCGTCGCGGATGGCATCTTCGTCCCACCGGAAAAACGCGAGATGGGCCTCGTCTTCCAGAGCTATGCCCTTTGGCCGCACCTGACGATCGAGCGCAACACCGATTTCGGCCTGCGGCTGCGCAAGCTGCCGAAGGCCGAACGCGAGGCGCGCGTCGAGCGCGTCATGCAGACGCTCGATATCGCCAAATACCGCGACCGCTACCCGTCACAGCTTTCGGGCGGGCAGCAGCAGCGCGTCGCGCTTGCCCGCATGCTGGCCGTCAATCCCGGCGTGCTTTTGCTCGACGAGCCGCTGTCCAATCTCGACGCCCGTTTGCGGCTCGAAATGCGCGCCGAGCTAAAACGGCTGCACAAGGAATTCAAGACGACGATCGTTTTTGTCACCCACGACCAGTGGGAAGCCATGACGCTAGCAACAACGATCGCCGTCATGAACGAGGGCACCCTGCAGCAGATGGGCACGCCTAACGATATCTATGATCGCCCGGCCAACCGTTTCGTTGCGGAATTCGTCGGCAGCCCGCCGATCAACATCCTGACGTTTGGAAAACCCGGGGTCTCCGATGTCGCAGACAAGGCCGAAGCCTATTTCGCGGCCCATTATCCGCAGTTGCGTGGCATCGGTTCGATCGGCATGCGGCCGGAAGCCATGGGCTATGCAAGCAAGCTGGAGGACGTGCCGCAAGGCAGCTTCTTCGGCGAAATGACCGTGACGGGCGTACTGCCAACCGGGGGCAGCTGGATTCTGGAATTGAGGAGCCAGAACCACACGCTGTTCCTGACCACCCATGCCCTCCCGCGCGTCGATAGCGGAGATCGCGTCTTTTTCCATGTCCTGGCCGAGGCCCTGCATGCGTTTGACGCGAACGGTCAGCGGATAACCGAAGCCGACGCGCTGCTGAGGAACATCACCTACAACTGAACAACCGGAGAACGAACATATGCTTGCTGAAGGAGGAGCAGTATGAAGCGTAAAATGACGGGCGGCAGGAACACCCTGCTATGCGCAACGGCCATCTTGGCCTTGTTTGGCGGTGCGGCGAAGGCGGAGGAGCCTTTCGACCTCAATGCGCTGATCGAGGCGGCCAAGCTGGAAAAGCCGATCACGGTCTATGACAGCACCGGCAAGATCGTCGAAATGGCGGAGAATTTCGCCAAGAAATATGGCGTCGCCGCCGAAGGTTCAAAAGTCAAGGCATCAGCCCAGCTCGAAATGATCATTCGGGAAGCGCGTGCCAACAACATTCAAGGCGACGTCTCGATCATCAGCGATGCGCCAGCCGCGATGGCCCAGCTCATTCCTCAGGGCTTTGCCGAAAGCTGGCTGCCACCAGATCTCGCCAAAAGCATCCCAGCAGAATATCAGGACCCGCTGACGGTGGTCACCAGTGCCAGTGTCTGGGCCTATAACACCGAGCTGTTCGACAAATGCCCCGTTGCCAACATCTGGGAACTGACCGAGCCGAAGTGGAAGGGCAAGGTCGCGATGCAGGACCCGCTCGGCAAGGCATCCTATGTCGACTGGTTCAACCAGATGACCAAGCATGGCGACGATAAGGTCGCCGGCGCCTACAAGGACCTATACGGCAAGGATCTCCCGACCGGAGAGACGAGCGCCACGGCCGCGTGGGTCAAGGCACTCGCCGCCAACGCACCACTTCTGACCGACGCGGACGCTGCAGCAGCCGAAGCCGTCGGCGTCCCGGGCCAGAAGGAACCCTTCATGGGCCTGATCAGCTCGGCGAAGTTTCGCGACAATGCCGACAAGGGCATGAAGCTCGGCCTCTGCAAGGACCTGAAGCCCTGGCTCGGCTGGCTCTATCCCGGTGTCGGCCTTATCACCAAAGGCACCAACAGCCCGAACGCAGCCAAGCTCTTTATCCACTATGTTATGACCGAAGAGGGCATCGCGCCGCAGGCGATCGACGGCAAGATGTCGACCAACACGGACGTCAAACCACCGGCCGACGAGCCGTCCGGCATCGGAGCCGCCCTTGATCAGGTCCTGCCCTACAGCATGGCAACCAGTCTCGACGACTGGGATCAGCGCGAGACCTGGCAGGACCTCTGGCGGTTGAACTATCAGAAATAAGCGATGGAGCAGGATATGATGACCCAAACCAGACGGGCAACGAAATGGAGGCGGCATGCAACCGCCTCCACACTGGCCCTCGTTCTTGCCACGGCGATCGGCGGCGCAGTCCATGCCGAAGACGCCTTCAATCTCGATGCACTCATTGAGGCGGCGAAGAAAGAACCGCCGATCACCGTCTATGCCGTCACCGGCAAGATCGTCGACACGGCCGAGGCCTTCACCGCCAAATACGGCGTGCAAGCCAGCGGCAAGAAGGTCAACGAGGCGACCCAGGTCGAGCTGATGGTCCGCGAGCATCAGGCCGGCAACATCGTGGGTGATGTCAGCGTCGCAACCGATGTCGCTTCCGCGGTGGGTGAGCTTCTGCCGGAGGGCATCGCCACCAGCTGGACGCCGCCAGACCTTGCAAGCGACATTCCCGGAAAGCTGCGTACTCCGCTGGTCGTCGTCTCCGATCCGCATGTGTGGACCTACAACACCGAGAAATACGACAAGTGCCCGGTCACTAACATCTGGCAGCTAACCGAGCCGACGTGGAAGGGCAAGCTCGCCATGCTCGACCTGTTCGACAAGCCGCTCTATGCGGATTGGTTCAACCAGATCGAAACACACCACGATGCCGATGTGGCCAAGGCCTATGAAGACTTTTACGGCAAGAAACTGGCGACCGGCGAAAAGAGCGCCACCGCAGCCTGGGTGAAAGCCTTTGCTGAAAACGAGCCGCTGCTTTCGGACTCGACAACGGTTGCAGAAGCCGCCGGCGCGCCGGGACAAGCCGAACCTTTCTTCGTCATCACCTCGACGGCGAAGTATCGCGACAACGAGGCCAAGGGGCTGAAGCTGGGCCTGTGCTCGGGCGTCCAGCCGTTCTCCGGCTTCCTGTATCCCGGCTTCGGCCTGATTGCCGGACAAACCAAGAGCCCCAATGCCGCAAAGCTGTTCGTGCGTTACCTGATGACCGAAGAGGGCATTTCGCCACAGACCGCAGACGGCAAGATCTCGGGCAATTCCAAGATCGGCCTGCCGGCGGACGAGCCCTCGGGCGTTGCCAAGCACCTTGACGAACTGATGTCTTTCGACGCGGCAACGGCGGCCGATGATCTCGACAAGCGCGAGAGCTGGCAGGATTTCTGGCGTGTGAACTACAAGAATTAAACCGGAGGCAGGCGAAGGGACATACGTCCATGGCCTGCCTTCACTTTTGCCTTGGGAGGGGAAATCATGAAACGAAACAAGCACCTGACATTGGCCATGATGGCCGCCGGTCTCGCTGCCGGGGTGTCTGGCGGTTCAACCCGCGCAGAAGATGCCATCGATCTTGACGCGCTGGTTGCTGCGGCAAAGCTGGAAAAGCCGATCAACATCTATGACAGCACTGGCAAGATCGTCGAGATGGCCGAAAATTTCAGCACCAAATATGGGCTGAAGGCGACGGGCATGAAGGTCTCCGCCAACAGCCAGCTGGAGATGATCATCGGCGAAAGCCAGGCCGACAATGTCCAGGGCGATGTTGTTCTGATCACCGACGCGCCGGCGGCTCTGGCCCAGCTCCTGCCGGAGAAATTCGTCGAGAACCATCTGCCTGGCGACATGGCCTCGAAGATCCCGGCGCAGCTCCAGAGCCCCCTGGCGATCTCCACCAATGCCAATGTCTGGGCCTACAACACGGAAGTCAACGACACATGCCCGGTTGCCAATATCTGGGAACTGACCGAGCCGAAGTGGAAGGGCAAAGTCGCCATGGTCGACCCCCTGACCAAGGGCAACTACACTGACTGGTTCAACCAGCTGGAAACCTATGGCACCGGCAAGGTGGCTGCGGCTTACAAGGCGCATTTCGGCAAGGATCTCGAAACCAGCGAAAAGAGCGCTGCGGCCGCCTGGATCAAGGCATTGGCGCAGAACGCACCCCTGGCAACGGACGGTGACGATCCGGTTGCCGAAGCCGTCGGGGCGCCCGGACAGAAGGAACCCTTTTTCGGCCTGCTCAGCTCGGCCAAGTTCCGCGATAATGCCGATAAGGGCTACAAGTTGGGTATCTGCGCTAACCTCGATCCGTGGGTTGGCTGGAGCTATATCAAGCTTGGGCTGATCGCCTCCAAGACAAAGAGCCCGAACACGGCCAGGCTCTTCATCCACTACATCCTGACCGAAGAAGGCATCGCGCCGCAGATGAAGGACGGCAAGCTGCCGACCAACACCGACATCAAGATGCCGGACGACGAGCCGTCAGGCCTGCTGAAAGTCTCCGACAAGCTGTTCGATTACAACTCCTCCACCGGCCTCGACGATTTCGATCGCCGCGAAGAGTGGCAGGATTTCTGGCGCGTGAACTACTCGAAGTGACCCACTTGCCGGCGCGTCCTCCACCGCGCCGGCCTTTTACCCGAACCAACAGACTGGACATGCCGATGCAAATCCCCTACTCGCCTGAACCCAACTCTGTAAACGAGGAGGCGTTTTCCCGCTCGGTACAACTGATGGAAATCGCGAAATTAGCAGCACTTGCCGTGCGCGATCCGCTGCTCGAGGCTTTCCGCTCGGACATGGCCGTGGACTACAAGGTCGATCTCCACGATATCGTCACCATCCATGACAAGCGGGCGGAAGCGACCATCCGGGCCTTTATCCTTGAGCATGAACCCAACTCGGCGATCATGGGCGAAGAGGGCGGCCAGATCGGCAATGGCGAGATCCAGTGGTATGTCGATCCGATCGACGGTACCGCGAATTTTGCCCGTGGCCTGGCCTTCTGGTGTGTCTCGATCGGCGCAGTTATCGACGGCGAAGTCGTCGCCGGTGCGATCTACGACCCGGTTGCAGACCTGATGTTTGCGGCTGATCTGAAAACCTCCTATCTGAACGGTTCGCCGTTGCGCTCCCGCTCGGTCGAGGATGAGACCCGGGCCACACTGATCACCGGCTATCCGGTGTCGCGCGACTTCCGGCTCGATGGCCGGGAAGTGGCACTCACCAATCTGGGCGAACTGGTCGAGATCTTCTCGACGCTGCGCCGCCCCGGAAGTGCGGCCCTCAGCATCGCCCATGTCGCCGCCGGCTGGGCCGACGCTGCCGCCGGATTTGGTGTCAATGCCTGGGATGTCGCCGCCGCCACGCTCATCCTCAAGAATGCCGCCGGCCGATACGAGCCGCTAACCCTTGGCAAGGTGGCAAACGGGTCTGCCGACTTCCTTTGCCCGGGCTACATTGCAACGGGGAAAGGCGCCAACTACACGACACTTGCGCGGGTGGCACACTCCATTTCCGAAAGCCGCATCGCAAAGATCGCAGCACAGCGAAGCGAGATAGCGGCGACCGCCTGAGCAAATGCTTCGGGCGATCAATGAATTGAAACCATGGAATGGCGGCGCCCAGCGGATCGGCGCCTGCGGAGAAACGACATGCAGCAACTGGAACAGGACGTCTCTCAACAACCGGAACCGCGCGAGCTGCCAAAGCTCAGCCTGATCTACGAGCAGCATCCGCTTTACGGCGTCGATCTGTTCATTTCGGGCAAGGAAGGCGCAAGCGATCTCAACCTTCTGCGCAGCAAGGGCATCACAACGGTTGTCAATTGTGCCGTCAATCTCGACTTCAACTTCGTCGAACAGCCGCAGGTCGTCTCGGATCATGAAGGCAGCGTCTACGGACCAGGTGAAATCCGCTATTTCAAGATTGGCCTGATCGACGGCGACGGCAATCCCGAGACCCAGATGGTCGCAGCCCATTACATCCTGCGGGCGGCGCTGGAGCAGATCCTCCCCGATAAACCATCCTATCCGCGGCGCGAACACGGCAGCATGCTGATCAACTGCCGCGGCGGCCGCTCCCGCTCCGTTGCCGTCGTTGCGCTTTTTCTGTACCTGACCTTGCCACAGGAATTCCCGACGCTCGATGATGCCATCGGCTTCGTCCGTCTGCGACGTGAACTGCCGGAGAACGAATGGTACAAAGCTCCGAAGCCCGTACTCGTCAACGCCGCGAGCCGGGCGGCCGGCTGGATCAGAACCATCGATGCCGCTCAATAGTGGTCGACTGTCGATATGCCATCTGCTGCTTTTGCCAGAGGAGGAATACCATGGCATTCAAGTTTTGCATTCAATCGCCGAAATCGATGGAGGAACTTAAATCGTTGATCGTTGCAAAGAAGATCATACTTCCAGAAAAACTCACGATTTTGGCAAGAGCGATGTTCGAGCGACCGAACTCCGTCGTCTTCGAGAGTGCTGGAACATTCGCGCGTGGATGTGGTGTTTCTCCCACAACGGCGCACAGGTTGGCCCGCGCACTGGGGTTTCGATCTTTTCGGTGCTTAAGACTCTTGTTCCAGGACGAGCTACGTCGGCAAGCCAAGCAGAGAATGTCAGCATGAGCTGAGAGCTATGTGTTCGAATTCATGGTGAACGTCTCATTCAATAAACTTGGTATCGTTGGTTCGAATCGGCGAGCGGGGATCGCGTCCCGGAATTCTGCAACTGCTGGGATTTTGGCGCTGTCCGAGAACCATTAGTCGGTATTTACGGCCGCGACCCATGTCATTGACAGCCGTGAGGCCGATTTCGGCGCTAAACTGGTGGATGCGATCGAGCAGACCGGCGCGACGATCGCTTTCGATCCGGTCGGCGGGGAGCACGATGGGCCGATCCTGCATACTTCCACGCGACTGAGTATGTAATAAAGGCCTGCTGAACCGCAGGTTTGATTTTCGTCCAACTAAGCCTGCTTCCAAAAATACCGCTACAAATTTAGTATGTGCTAATGTCCACTGCTTAGTTACGACATACTGCCGCGCACATGAATCGAAGATTGGTGACGCTCTCAGAATATGGCGATACCATAAATCATTGTTATCCCACGTGACTGGAATAACGCGTCGGCGGTTCGAGTCCATTCAGGACGTGCAATGGATTCGTGCGTGTTTCATTCCTCCGATGCGACGTTGCTGAGGGGCGAATTGTCTCCGTCCGAAAAACCTCGATACCGTAGGTGACTCCTGCTGAGGTGCGCCCGCATCGCCTCGCGCGCCCGTTCTGCACTCCCCGAGCTAATCGCCTCACAGATCGCTCGATGTTCGACCACTGTATTCTGAATATAGTCGAGAGTAATAAGGGCCGGATTGAGCTGCTTGGAAAAAGCCGGTTGAGGCAGAATCTGGAGGCTCATAAGGCTGAAGAACTCGATGAAGGCTCCATTGTTGGTTGCTTCGGCGATCGATCGGTGAAAAACAAAGTCGAGATTGTCAAGCGCGGCCTCGTCCTCAAGTGAAGCTTCAAACGCGCGGGCTGCGTTCCAGATGTTGGATTCCTGAGACCAAGATCGCCGAACGGCCGCCAACCCGGCAGCATGAACCTCAAAAGCCATTCTAAGTTCCAGCAAGTCCATGAACGACGTTTGCAGACAAGCCAGGGGAGCAAGCGTGATGTTTGCATCCAACGAGTTGGCGTCTTCGATGTCGGGACCGGGTCTTTTTCGGACGAACACCCCGACACCATGTCGCGACTCGACAATGCCGTCGGACCGCAAGGCCGACACTGCTTCTCGAATGACGGTCCTGCTGACGCCGAACCGCTCGGATAATTCGGCGAGCGACCCCAGTTTGGCACCGCTCTCGAACCGGCCGGTGCCGATGTGAGCCTTGAGCGCCTGAATTGTTCGGCCCGTTAAACTGTCCAAAACCTGTTCCCCTTCGCCACAAATCACGCTGCAGAATGTAAGTAGTTTGCGCAAGGTAGCACTTCACTCGGAGGTGATGCTACCACCCGGTGCTAATTTTGTTGATATAGAGTGCGCACACTTTGTCAGAGCGACGGATTCAGCACCCACTTTACGGGGGTGGAAGGTAAAAAAATTTGCTGGCAAAGCCCACGAACACCGGTGGTGACACTAGCAAATAGATTTTTACATGTTCTTAACTCATTGTTAATACACAATAAATTTGATGTTCCACGGAGCCCGCGCATTTGGAGATAGTATCTCTCGATTTCGTCTTGACAAGAGATACTATTTCAACAATTCTCATCACCAGAAAAGTGGAGCAACATCTGACGTATTGTAGCGTTGGTAAATGCTCCCGGGAACATGGTTTGCGCATCCGCGCGTCTGACAATGATGGAAAATGCTATGGGTGTCGTCGTCGCACGTCTCTCCGAGCTAGGTATCGTATTGCCTGCGATTACCCCGGCTTCAGGAAATTACATTCCTCATCGGCTCGTCGGAAGCCTTCTGTTCGTATCAGGCCAGATCCCGCGGATCGACGGAGTTGAACATTATGTTGGCGTGGTGGGTCAGGATATCTCGCCTGAGGACGGATACAAGGCTGCTCGCTTCTGCGCGCTCAATATCGTGGCGCGGGTCAACGCCGCTCTAGATGGGGATCTTGATCGCGTCATCGCCTGCGTCCAACTGCGTGGCTTCGTCAATGCGCCCGCCGATTTCACAGGTCATCCAGCAGTCATCGACGGCGCTTCCGACTGTCTCGTGGAGATCTTTGGCGACAAAGGACGTCATGTGCGCACCGCGCTTGGTGCGGGGTCATTGCCGCGCGGTTCCTCCGTGGAAGTCGACGCCATTTTCGAAGTCGCACCAAAATCCTGACAGCAAATAAAGGGGAAACTGGCCATGAACGGGACCAGCATGTCGGAAAAAGCCATAGCCATGATGGGCGTCAACAAATGGTACGGTCACCTTCAAGTCCTGAAAGGGATAAACCTTGAGGTTGGTCGCGGCGAGCATATCGTCCTTTGTGGACCTTCGGGTTCGGGTAAATCAACCCTTATCCGCTGTATCAATCACCTGGAGGAAATCCAGCAGGGTAGCATCGCCGTCAATGGCACGGAGCTGAGCCAGAAGGGCAGCAATGCCGACCATATTCGCCGCGATGTCGGCATGGTTTTCCAGCAGTTCAACCTTTTTCCACATCTCACCGTTCTGCAGAACTGCATGCTCGCCCAGCGCCGGGTGCGCAAAGCTTCGGTGGCCGAGGCGAAAGACAAGGCGATGCGCCATCTGGACCGCGTGCACATCGCTGAACAGGCAGAAAAATATCCCGCCCAGCTCTCCGGGGGGCAGCAGCAGCGCGTGGCAATAGCCCGGGCGCTGTGCATGGATCCCAAGATTATGCTCTTCGATGAGCCTACCTCGGCGCTCGACCCTGAAATGGTCAAGGAAGTGCTCGACACGATGATCTCGCTTGCAGACGATGGCATCACCATGATCTGCGTTACCCACGAGATGGGCTTTGCGCGTGCCGTCGCACATCGTGTGATCTTCATGGACCGTGGCGAAATCATCGAGAGCGCCAAGCCGGACGTCTTTTTCAGCAATCCGGCTCACGAACGAACCAAAACGTTCCTCAGCCAGACCCTCAACCATTGAGGAGGGGCTGATGAATTACACCTTCGACTTTGCACCGGTTTTTGCCGCGTGGCCGATGCTGCTGGAAGGCGTGATCGGTACGTTGAGAATGTCGTCCCTCTCGATGGTCTTCGGATTGTCGCTCGGTATTGTCTTCATGATGATGCGCATGAGCAAGGTGCCGGCGCTGCGCACCAGTGCCATTTGCTATATCGAGCTGATCCGCAATACGCCCATCCTTGTGCAGGTGTTCTTCGTATTTTTCGGCATGCCAGCGATTGGCATCCGGCTCAGCGGCGAGCAAGCGGCGATCCTTGCCATGACGCTGAACTGCGCAGCCTATGCGGCGGAGATCGTGCGTGGCGGCGTGCAGTCCATCCGTCCGGGCCAGATCGAAGCGGGCAGGGCGCTTGGGATGCATACGGCCGACATCTATCGGTTTATTGTCTTCCGGCCTGCAATCAGGGCCGTTTACCCGGCGCTGTGCAGCCAGTTCATCCTGATGATGCTGAACTCCAGTCTGGTCTCGTCGGTCTCGGCGGAAGAGCTCACCTATTTTGCGCAGACGCTTGATGCCCAGACATTCCGCAGCTTCGAGATTTATCTCACGCTTGGTTTCATCTACCTCCTGTTGTCCCAGCTCGTCTCTGTCGCTCTCGGCATGATTGGCCGGGTCTATTTTTCCTATCCGGCAAAGTGAGGCAGTGCGATGATCCGTCAATTTGGCTGGAATGAATTCCTCTTTCTGCTCGAAGGCGCGCGTTGGACGGTTGTCCTATCGCTCCTCGCCTTTACCGTCGGCGGAGCGCTGGGGCTGACTGTAGCGCTTGGACGCACCAGCAAATGGAAACTGTTGCGCATTCTTATGGCAACCTACATTCAGATCTTCCAAGGCACGCCGCTGCTGATCCAACTGTTCTTCGTCTATTTCGGTCTGCCGCTTCTGGGCTTTAAGGTGGATGTCTGGGTGGCGCTGACGATTGGCCTGTCGCTGCACACAAGCGCGTTTCTCGGCGAGATCTGGCGCGGTAGCATCCAGGCCGTTTCTGATGGTCAAAGCGAGGCTGCTCGAGCACTCGGTATTGGCTATATGCATCGTATGGTGGATGTCGTGTTACCGCAGGCTTTTCGCATCGGTCTGCCCGCCACCATCAGCTTTCTCGTCAACCTGATCAAAGGCACCGCGCTCGCCGCTCTGCTCGGTCTGACGGAGCTCACTCGCTCTGGCCAGTTGATGGCGAACATTACGTTTCAGCCGCTACAGGTCTATGGGGCGGTCGCAGTCATCTACTTCTTCATCTGCGTACCCCTGACCTACTGCAGTGCCAGGATCGAGCAGCGCCTCGACGCTGCGCGGTAAAACAAAAACGCATGCCAAGAAACCAACCAGAGGTGATCACATGACCAAGACAGTATCGACCCCTTCGCGTTCGAAAATCCTGAGTGGGTTTGGCGCAATGCTCTTCGCCGCGACCTCATTCGCGACGACAGCGCTCGCCGTCACACCCGAAGAGCTCAAGTCAAAGGGTACCGCTACCATCGGCGTACAGATGGATCAGTTTCCATGGGGCTTCATCGATGCCAACGGCGGCAATGACGGTTTCGACATTGAAATCGCCAAAATGATCGCCAAGGAACTGGGCGTTGAGGTAAAGTTTGAGCGCATCACCGGGCAGAACCGCATTCCGCTGCTGGTGAACGGCAATGTGGACTTCCTGGTGCCGTCGATGACGATCACCGAAGAACGCGCCAAAGTCATCCAGTATGTCATTCCTTATTCGTCGAACGACATCACTGTGTGGGGTAAGACCGACGCTGCGATAAAAGGCAACGAAGATCTTTCGAAATATGTAATCGGCGTCAACCGCGGCAGCGCCTTCGAGCCGTTGCTGGTCAAGGTCGCGCCGAAGGATACGCAGATCAAGCGCTTTGACGATGATGCGACGACGGTCCAGGCACTTTTGTCCGGCCAAGTCGATGCAATCCTGGGAAGCGTGACCTATGGCCTCGTCATCAAAGAGACCGGTTATGACAAGCAATTCGAGCGCAAATACAAGGTTGCGGACAATTTCCAAGGCATGGCGGTTCGCAAGGGCGATCACGAAATGCTCGCTTTCCTGACTGATTTCGTCGCCAAACACACGGCGGACGGATCTCTCGATGCCCTTTACAAAAAATGGATCGGTGTCGACCGCGCGAAACTCCCGACAACATTGCCGGGTGTAGACTTCATCGGAAAATAACAACGCCAAAGCCTGCGCGGCCGTTACAGCCGCCGCGCAGAGCTTGAGAAATCAACAATTGAAGAGCTTTTGGCCCCCGCCTGTCTGTGCGGGCGGGGACGGTCTGCTGCACGCCGAAAATCGGGTTATCGGGCAAGCGCAACAAAAGCTCGCTTAGGGAGCATGGACGAGAAAATGATGAAAGATGGCAAGCAGATCAGGGTCGGAGTCGATATCGGTGGCACCTTCACTGACGTTGCGATGGAGGTCGGCAGCACACTCCATTCGGTGAAGGTGCTAACTGATTACTCCTATCCCGAAAACGCAATCGTCAAGGGCATCCACGAGGTGGCGGAGATCGCCGCTGTCGAGCTTTCGCAGATTGACACGATCATTCACGGGACCACGCTTGCAACCAATGCGCTGATCGAGCGGCGCGGAGCGCGCACCGCCTTCATCACCACCAAGGGCTTTCGCGACGTCATCGAGATGCGCACGGAAAGCCGCTTCGAACAGTATGACCTCGATATTGTGCTGCCGGCGCCGCTGGTGCCGCGCAACGAACGCTTCGTTATCGACGAGCGTATTGGTGCGGACGGCTCGGTGCTAAAGGCGCTTGATCTCGCCGAAGTCGACGCACTGTGCGACAGCATCATCGCCGCAGGCTACGACAGCGTCGCCATCGGCTTCATCCATTCCTATCTCAATGGTGCGCACGAAAAGGTCGTTCGCGATCGGCTGCTGGCCAAGAAAGCCGGCATTTCCGTCTCAATCTCGTCGGAAGTGTCGCCGCAGATGCGGGAATTCCAGCGCTTCAACACTGTCTGCGCCAACGCTTTCGTCAAGCCGCTGATGGCATCCTACCTCAACCGTCTCGTCGGTCGTCTCACCGAGGAAGGAACCCGTTGCCCGGTCTTCATGATCCACTCGGGCGGGGGCATTATCAGCGTCGAGAGCGCCATCGAATTTCCTGTGCGCCTGCTCGAATCCGGCCCGGCCGGTGGTGCGATCTTCGCCGCTCACATCGCCAGCAGCTACGGCCTCGATCGGGTGCTTTCTTATGATATGGGCGGCACGACTGCAAAGATCTGCTTGATCGAAAAACAGACGCCGAAGACCTCCAAGACCTTCGAAGTGGCCCGCACCTGGCGCTTCAAGAAGGGCAGCGGCATGCCGATTTCTATTCCGGTCATCGAAATGGTCGAGATCGGCGCCGGTGGCGGCTCGATCGCCACCATCGACAGCATGCGCCAGATCCGAGTCGGCCCGCATAGTGCCGGCTCCGAACCGGGACCGGCTTGCTACGGCCGCGGCGGCGCACATCCCACCGTCACCGATGCCGACCTAATCCTCGGCCGCCTCGATCCCGACGAATTCGCAGGCGGTGCGATGAAACTCGACCGCCCTGCCTCTGACAGAGCTCTGGATGCCGACATCGCCTCGAAACTCAAAACCGATGTTGCAACGGCCGCTTTCGGGCTTAGCGAAGTGGTTGATGAAAACATGAGCAATGCGGCGCGCATGCACGCGGTGGAGAACGGTAAAGAGCTTTCCGAGTTTACCATGATCGCCTTCGGCGGCGCAGCACCGATCCACGCCGCGCGTCTGTGCGAAAAGCTCGGTATGTCCGAACTGCTGATCCCGCCGGGTGCGGGTGTTGGCTCGGCCATCGGCTTCTTGCGTGCTCCCTTTGGGTTCGAGAGTGTGCGCAGCGCCTACAGCCGCATCAGCCGGTTCGATGCGGCTGTGATCAATCAAACGATCGCCGACCTCAGCGCCGAGGCCATATCCTTCGTGCGCTCCGGTTCGCCCGAGGCCGATCCGGATCTCGAATGCACGGCCTACATGCGATACGTCGGCCAGGGATGGGAAGTGCCGGTCACCATCGAAGTGCGCGATTACGCAGATGCCGACGGCGAGCTGTTCCGTAAGCTGTTCGACGAACAATACGAACATTTCTTCGGCCGCGTTATTGAAGGTCTCGATGTCGAGATCGTTAGTTGGTCGCTGCGCGCCACCTCGAAAGTCTCGCCCCCAGATAGGATTGGCAAGACCGAGAAGGTGGACGAAGCAAAAGTCCGCGGCACCCGCGAAATTTTCGATGTTCAGGAAGGCAGTTTCCAGACGGCCTCGATCGTTGCACGCGCCGACATGAAGCCGGGCGATTTCGTCGCCGGCCCCGCAGTCATTACCGAACGCGAAACCTCAACGATCATCACCGCAAGCCGAGAAGTCATCATGCAGGCCGATGGCTGCCTGCTCATACGCGTCAAGCAGAGCGCTTGAACGGAGGATTTGACATGAAAACCAGTGCACTTTCCGACGTCCACATGCAGATCATGTGGAACCGGCTGATCTCCGTTGTCGAAGAACAGGCCGTCACCCTCATCCGCACCGCCTTCTCCACCAGTGTGCGTGAATCAGGGGATCTTTCCGCCGGTGTCTTCAATCGCGGTGGCAAAATGATAGCTCAAGCGGTAACCGGCACCCCGGGTCACGTCAACGCCATGGCTGAAGCCGTCGGCCATTTCATCCGCGACATCGGCCCTGAAAATATCTTTGAGGGCGATGTTTACATCACCAACGATCCGTGGAAGGGAACCGGCCACCTGCACGACTTCACCGTCGTCTCGCCCAGCTTCCGAAATGGCGCGCTGGTCGGCTATTTCGCCTGCACGGCCCATGTGGTGGATGTCGGTGGCCGCGGTTTTGGCCCGGACGCGAATGAGGTCTATGAAGAGGGCATCTTCGTTCCGATCATGAAGTTTGCCGAACGCGGCAAGGTCAACAAGGATCTCGTCAATATCCTGCACAACAACGTGCGTGAAAGCCATCAGGTGGTCGGCGACGTCTATTCGCTGGCGGCCTGCAACGAGATCGGCCACCGCCGCCTAATGGACATGATGGAAGAGTTCGAGCTGGCCGATCTGGAAACGCTCGGCGAATTCATCTTCAAGCGCAGCTACGACGCTACGATCGAGCGCATTGCCGCCCTGCCGAAGGGTTCCTATTCCAATACGATGCGCGTCGACGGTTATGGCTCTCCGATCGATATCGCGGTACGCCTCGATGTGGCGGAAGACTACATCCTTGCCGATTTCGAGGGTACATCGCCACCGAGCCCCAAGGGCATCAATTGCCCGGTCATCTATTCGGCAGCCTATGCCTGCTATGGCATGAAATGCTCTATCGCGCCGGAGATTCCCAACAACCACGCTTCGCTGCTGCCGTTTCGCGTGACGGCCCCCAAAAACTGCATCCTCAATGCTCAGCACCCGGCGCCGGTTTCCGTTCGGCACGTGCTTGGACACCTTGTCCCCGACGCGGTGCTCGGCGCCGTGCACAAGATGCTCCCCGGAAAGGTGCCAGCGGAAGGTGCGGGTGCGCTGTGGAACCTGCATGTCAGCGTTCGCCCGCTACAGGGTGAAAAGGCTCCGGCCGATGGCGGCCAGCGTGCCGAAGTGCTGCTGTTCAACAGCGGTGGCGCCGGCGCACGCTCCACGCTCGATGGTCTCAGCGCCACGGCGTTTCCGAGCGGCGTGCATTCCATGTCGATCGAGGCGACCGAGCATGTGGGCCCGGTGATTTTCTGGCGCAAGGAACTGCGTGACGGTTCCGGTGGTGCGGGCAAGTTCCGTGGTGGTCTCGGCCAGGTCGTGGAGATCTCACCAACAGACGGTCACGAGATGCATTTTAACGCCATGTTCGACCGCGTCGATCATCCACCCCGTGGACGCGAGGGCGGAGCCAATGGCGCAGCGGGTGCCGTGTTGCTCGATGACGGGACGATCCTCGCCACCAAAGGGCGCCAGCACGTGCCCGCGGGCCGCAGATTGATCCTGCAGCTTCCGGGTGGCGGCGGATACGGTGCGCCCGACAACCGCGATCCGATAGCTGCGCAACGCGACCGGGATTTCGACTACGTGTCGAATAGCTAATCCGCTTGTGACCGGTGGAGAAATCGGCCGGTCACCACCAAAGTTTTTCGGGAATTTGGACATGAGTTTCGAAAACAAACGTGCGGCTGGTATCAAGTCGTCGCCGAGCATGGCGATCGCCATGGCAGCAAAGAAATTAGCCGCAGAAGGCCGCGACATCATTGACCTGTCGCTTGGCGAGCCGGATTTCGAGCCTCCCGCACATGTCGCGGACGCTGCTGTAGCAGCGATCCGCAAGGGTGGCGTCCGGTATGGTGCTGCGGCCGGCACGAAAAGCCTGCGCCAGGCGATCGTGGCCAAATTCAAGCGCGAAAACCAGCTCGATTACTCTGTCGACGAGGTGATGGTAGCCAATGGCGCCAAACAGATCTTGTTCGACGTGTTTCTTGCCACACTGGAGCGGGGGGACGAGGTGATCATCCCGACGCCCTGCTGGGTTTCCTATGGCGATATCGTATCGCTGCATGGCGGTGAATCGGTCTATGTGTTCTGCAGCCCAGAGGTCGGTTTCAAGATCGATCCTGCAAAGCTTGAGGCGTCGATCACACCAAGAACACGCTGGCTGATGCTAAATTCTCCGTCCAATCCCACCGGTGCCATTTATTCGCAGGAAGAATACTGTGCGTTGGGCGAGGTTCTGGCCCGCCATCCACGCGTCTTGGTGGTTTCAGACGAGATCTATGAACATGTGCTGCTGAAAGACGTGCCTTTTGTATCCTTCGCGAAGGCCTGCCCGGGGTTGCGCAACCGCACCCTCATCGTCAACGGCGTCTCCAAAGCTTATGCGATGACCGGATGGCGCGTCGGTTATGCCGCAGGCCCCGCGGCATTGATCGCAGCGCTCAGCAAGATGCAATCGCAGAGCGTCACATCGGTCTCAACCATCGCGCAGGCGGCAGCCCTTGCGGCGTTGACGGGCGACCAGGCGTTCGTCGGGGACGGGGCGGCGATATTTGCCAGCCGGGCCAACATCGTCGCCGAACGTTTGGGGCAGATCCAGGACGTGGATTTCACGCCACCGGATGGAGCCTTTTATGCATTCATTGGTATTCAGCGGCTGCTTGGCAAAAAGACCGCGGCAGGTGAGGTGCTTGCCGACGATTCAGCCTTTGCCGCCCATCTGCTGAATGGTTTCGGCCTATCGAGCGTGCCAGGTGCCGCATTCGGCGCGCCCGGCTTCATCCGCTTTTCAATAGCGGCATCTGACCGGGAACTCGACACTGCCTGCGACCGGCTGGCCGCCATGGTTCAGTCTCTAGAAGGCTGAACGGCGTCTCCCATCACTCAATCACCAACCCGGCGGCGCTCGAGTGCGCTTCCCCCCACAGGAGGTAATCCATGAAGACCGAAGACTTGAAGCATGCGTTGGGAGCTGGGCTCCTTTCGTTTCCAGTTACCCACTTTGGCGCAGATGGAAAGTTTAAGGCTGACAGCTATGGCGAACATGTCAACTGGCTGTCGGGTTTCGGAGCCGCAACGCTATTTGCCGCGGGTGGAACGGGCGAGTTCTTCTCGCTCACGCCTGATGAAATCCCCGAAATTGTTAGAGTAGCGAAAGAGGCTGCCGGCACCACTCCCATCGTTTCGGGCTGTGGATACGGCACAGAAATTGCGGTCTCTATCGCTCGGTCAGTCGAAAAGGCTGGGGCAGACGGCATCCTGCTATTGCCGCATTACCTGATCGACGCGCCACAGGAAGGGCTGTACCAGCATATCAAAGCAGTCTGCGATGCCACGGGCATGGGCGTCATGGTCTACAATCGCGATAATTCGGTGCTGCAGGCCGATACCCTGGCCCGACTCTGTGATGCGTGCCCGAACCTGGTTGGTTTCAAGGATGGAACAGGTGACATCGCGCTCGTTCGCCAGGTCACTGCAAAGATGGGCGACCGTCTGACCTACCTCGGTGGTATGCCGACTGCAGAACTATTCGCAGAGGCCTATATGGGCGCCGGCTTTACGACATATTCATCGGCAGTCTTCAATTTCGTTCCGGCTCTTGCTATCGATTTCTATAAGGCATTGCGAGCGGGCGATCGGGCTAAGTGCGAAGCCTATCTGAATGATTTCTTCTACCCGTTCATGGCAATCCGCAACCGGAGCAAGGGTTATGCGGTCTCGGCCGTCAAGGCAGGCGTTAGGCTGCAGGGCTTCGATGCTGGCCCAGTTCGTGCCCCACTTAAAGATCTTTCGGGCGAAGAAATGGGTATGATGGAAGCCCTCATTGGAAAGCATAAGCGCCAGTAACACTTTCAAGGGCCGCCTACTTTTGAGAGGCGGCCCTTTCATCGATCGAACGGAGGAGAGCCCTATGACACTTCATCACAATCTGATCGCCGGCGACTGGGTCGGCAGCAACGGTATCGAGAACATCAATCCGTCGAACACCAACGAGATCGTCGGTCTTTATGCCAGCGCCAGCGCTGACGACGCAAAGACCGCGATTGCCGCGGCAAAAGCAGCGTTTCCGGCCTGGTCGCGCTCCGGCATTCTGGAGCGTCATGCGATCCTGAAAAAGACTGCTGACGAAATCCTCGCCCGCAAGGAAGAGCTCGGCAACCTGCTTGCCCGCGAGGAAGGCAAGACGCTGCCGGAAGCGATCGGCGAAACCATCCGCGCCGCCCAGATCTTTGATTTCTTCGCAGGCGAAGCGCTGCGCCTGGCTGGCGAAGTCCTGCCGTCGGTTCGCCCGAACATCGGCGTCGAGATCACCCGCGAGCCGATCGGCGTCATCGGCATCATCACGCCGTGGAATTTCCCGATCGCCATTCCGGCCTGGAAGATTGCGCCGGCCCTCTGCTACGGCAACACCATTGTATTCAAGCCGGCCGAACTGGTGCCGGGTTGCTCGTGGGCGATCGCCGACATCCTGCACCGCGCCGGCCTGCCGAAGGGCGTGCTTAACCTCGTCATGGGCAAGGGCTCGGTCGTCGGACAAGCGATGCTCGACAGCCCGGATCTCGCAGGCATCACCTTTACCGGCTCGACCGGCACAGGCAAGCGCGTCGCTGCCGCCTCCATCGAGCATAACCGCAAGTTTCAGCTGGAAATGGGCGGCAAGAACCCGATGGTCGTGCTGGATGATGCCGACCTCACCGTTGCTGTAGAGGCGGCTGCAAACTCCGGCTTCTTCTCGACCGGCCAGCGCTGCACGGCATCGTCGCGCCTGATCGTCGCCGAAGGCATTCACGACAAGTTCGTCGTTGCGCTGACCGAAAAGCTTAAAGGCCTGGTGGTCGATGATGCGCTGAAGGCCGGCACCCATATCGGCCCCGTCGTCGATGAACGCCAGCTTGCCACCGACACGGATTACATTGCCATCGGCAAGCAGGAGGGCGCCAAGCTAGCCTTCGGCGGCGAGACGATCACCCGCGACAATCCGGGCTTCTACCTGCAGCCGACGCTGTTTACCGAAGCCACCAACCAGATGCGCATCAGCCGTGAAGAAATTTTCGGTCCGGTCGCCTCGGTCATCCGGGTCAAGGATTACGAGGAAGCGCTCAGCGTTGCCAACGACACGCCGTTCGGTCTTTCGGCCGGGATCGCCACGACCAGCCTCAAGCACGCGACGCATTTCAAGCGCAACTCGGAAGCCGGCATGGTGATGGTCAACCTGCCGACCGCCGGTGTCGATTTCCACGTGCCGTTTGGTGGCCGCAAGGCGTCCTCCTTCGGCTCGCGCGAGCAGGGCAAATATGCGGCCGAATTCTTCACCGTGGTGAAGACGGCCTACACGCTGGCATAAGTAGGACCTCCAACACGCGTGCCGAGCCTTAATCGACGAAACGTGCTTGGTCCCGTCATTAACGGGACTGCGGTCAAACGGTTGGCGGAACTGGTCGAGGATGCCGTCGCCTCCGGTGTCCAGTTGCTTGCGGGAGGCAAGGCCGACGGCCCATGTTTTGCCCCAACGGTCTTGAGTGGCGTCACGCCCGCCATGCGTGTCTATCAGGAAGAATCCTTCGGACCCTTGGCATCCGTCGTCGTTGTCCTATCGGCGGAGACACCCAGATATGCCAGGTGCCCACTCCCGATGAGGAGGATGGCAAACGGGTACACAGGGAGCGAGAGTATCTTGTGCAGGAGCGAACGCGGATCGAAAATCGCATATCTGCTCTCCTTGTCACCCAAGGTATCCGCTCGCGGCCATCACTGCGCAGCTGGGAGCGAGACATGGCGCTCCTTGAGACCGGCGACGGACGCAAGCTTCCCCAACATCTTGCATCGGAGTTGAACCGATTGCGTCGCCGCCTGGTCCTTGTCCGAGAACTGATCAGCGAGCTGGATACCGAGCGCGATGAACATCTGACTGCCACATCAGGTGACGCGATCACCACGAAGGTCACCGCTCTCAGCGAGATTTATGGCGTTGGTGACAACTTCGCCGCGGTGCTGGCGCGCGAGGTCTTTTACCGTCAATTTGGAAATCGAAAACAGTTGGCAAGTTATGTCGGCCTTGCGCCGATGCCGCATCAAAGTGGCAATGTTGATAAGGACCGACGCATCGGTCGGGCAGGCAATGCTCGAGCCCGCAAAACATTGGTCCAAGCGGCATGGCTTTGGCTGCGATATCAGCCCAAAAGCGACCTCTCTTCCTGGTTTCATAGGAGAGTTGGCGAATTGAAAGGGCGGGTCCGACGTATTGCAATCGTCGCGATGGCACGCAAACTTTTGATCGCACTCTGGCGCTATACCGAAAAGAGAAATCCCGGCTGGAGCCGTTTTCCGAGCAGCGTAGAAATCACAGCCAGTATTTGCTGGCTGTGCGAGGAGCACGACCGTCTTCCTCAATGGTCAATCGAGACCGCGTTTCAGGTGGGTCGTGCTCATTGGGGCTTTGCCTCGTGCATGAGGCATTATGGTCAGGGGTTCCACGCTGAGTCCGACCGCATGTAAGGTTACGCAGCAAAGGCTGCCGCACAGCGCCGCCCCAAACTCGCAGTGATTTTCCGGAATTGAAAGGGGAAAAGATGTGACAGGATGACGTTGACTCACGAACCCTCATGTAAGGACGAGGCGCGCATCGGCCAGAAGAACAAGATCACTCGCCGCTGGGCCAAGCGCGGATCAAGGCCATCCGCACCGCACGACCAGCGCACCCGCTCGGCCTATATCTTCGGTGCCATCTGCCCCAAACACGGCAAGGCCGCAGCTCTCGTCATGCCATGGTGCGATACCCAAGCCATGAACCAGCATCTGACAGAGATTTACGCGTTGGCGATCAAGCACCGAATGGATGAAGTTCGGCCCGGCGAAGATCATGATGACGACGATGATGTGAACACGCCGGCACCCTCGGTGGAAAAGACGAAGAAGAAAAAGCAGCATCAGCTGACAATGGCGACACCCACGCTGAGGCTTGATGCATCAGAATTTAGGATTTCTGCAACAGACTTTTCGTTTTCAGCCACTTACGCAACCGCCCGCGTGCATTGGCGTAAGGCGATGCCGTGTTTAACTGAATCATGCGGCCCATCGTCCATTTCGCATACCAAGAGCGGCTATAGAGGTCTTCGTTGCTGTGGTCCTTTATCAACGACACAATCTGGCCCTTCGCCGCCGCCAGGCGCTCAATAAGTTGGGGATAGGGAACGCTCTCATAGTCGCGATAGAACTTCTGAGCGAGGCGGCCCAACTCGTTCCACTTGAAGCCGGCTTCGGGAAAATCGACCGGCTCGCCTGCCGCGTCCCGGTTGAGCCATTTTAGCACCAGCTCGTTCCACCCGACCAGATAGGCGGCGAGATTGGCAACGCTCATCTGCGTTCCCATCGCATGTCCCTCCAAACTGCGTTCATCAACCACCGACAACGGGACGCCGCGCAGCTCAATAATTAGCCGATCGAAGTTTGAATCTATCGCTTTAAGCAATTCATCTTTGTTTGTAGGAACAGCCATGTTTTCTACCTGTGTCGCAAAAAGCCCAATCTTAGTGGGCAGGAACAATGGTCCCCTGATAAAACATCCTCCCTCCTCCGTCAGTAAGCTTCCAAATCGAACTTCGGAGAGTTGTTCTGTCAGGTGTCGCGCCATCCGAGCGCCGCACGCTGCGGTATAAAGCCAATACAGCATCCGCCCCGATCACCTTGACTGTGAATCATGAACTTCCGGCAAAGGGACGCTAATGGTTGTCGTCAGTGATGATGAAGCGCGTGGCTTCATGTTCGCCTACGACAAGCTTTTCGAGACGAAGGCCAAGAGCAAGACGGATCTCGAGAATGAAGCGGCGGGGAAGGAGACGACCATCGATCGGACGCGGCGACTGTTTTATGTGACCTGCAGCTGCGCCGAGCAAAGCCCCGCCGTTGTTTACTACACTGTGGATCCGACGCTGGCACGCGACGCGATGATACGGCAGGAGTGGTTCGAGCCCGGCGAGATAGAACTAATTGCCTAAGCGGTTCGGTCGGCTGCGACGGTTTCCGAGTTGACGCTATGACTGGTGATCCTTCCACTGCCGATGCTGCTCGCGCAGTCCAGCCTCGATTGCGGTGAGCCGGGCATTGTAACCCAGTCCGTTCGGGCTCACGACGGCGACCTCGGCGGACGCGATAAGTCCTCGAACCTGCGGGGTTTGTAGAGGTGGTCGAAGCTCCTGTTCGGCCCCGGCCAAGACGACACGAGCGTTGGTGAGCTCGGCTTTTCGCCGAGATCGCTTTCACTTCGGATTTCTCCACTGTCGCCTTAACCTTGTTCGAGTGTCACTGCGACAGAAATGCGTTGATTAGCTCAGCTGCCTTTTCGGGCTGTTCCCAGAACATATTATGACCAGCCCCTGGGAAGATTTCAAACCGAGATCTAGGAAACGCCGCCTTTAGCTTCTCTTGCTGGGAGGCGTCCATCAACTGGTCTTGATCCCCCCAGAAGATCATCATAGGCGCTTTGATTAATGACGAAATCTTTCCGAGATCAGAAGTGCCCGAACCCCAAAGGACGCCCTTCCAAACATGGATGGGAACAGCAGCGCTCTCTACACGCTCGGGCTCTTAAGGGCGCCAGTCACGCGGTGAATGTGTTCAGCTCCGATGCCGCAACAGCCGCCCACGAGTGTTGCGCCGGCCGCCACCCAATCACAGGCAAAGCGGGAATAGCTGTCCCCTGTCAGATCGTCACGCGTAACATGCAGTGACTTATTGGCGCCGCCGTCTGTTTCCTCGTCAAATGCGTTGGCATAGACACCGATTTCGATTTCGGCGCCGCAATCGCGAAACACGCTTGAGGTGGTTGCCACCGCCTTCGCCATCACTTCGGGCCGGCTGCAGTTGAAAAGGAGAGCCTGAAGTCCCCTGGACGCTGCCCAGGTTGCGGCGCTGGTTACAGTTTCGCCTGATCGCAGTCTCGGCTCCTCGCTTGCAATCGCTTCCGGAGCGTCGGCGAGGGTGAAGGAGACCCAGAGCGGCTTGCCAGACCCCGCAGTCGCAGTGCAAACCGCTTCCCCTTCGGCAATCAGGCTTAACGTCTCGCCCAACCAGACATCGACATGGGGTGCCAGTGCCTTGACGAAAACACCGAGATAATCCTGTACACGTGCGGGTTCAAAGAGTGCTGGTTCGTAGGATCCGAAAATTGGCGGCAATGAACCGGCAACAAGGACCTTGCGATCGGTCTGCGCGTCCGCGGCCTCGCGGGCCAGCCTACCAGATAGGCTAATCAGGGAAGTCCCTTGGGTGCGGAAGCGTTCTTCTCCGATATGGAATGGAACGAGAGCATAACTGTTCGTCGTAACGACATCCGCGCCAGCCTCGATGAACTCGCGGTGGACCTGCCGCACGATATCGGGCGTGTCGATCAGCGCCAGCGCCGACCATTCCGGTTGCCGTAATTGCGCGCCGAGACGAAGCAGTTCTCGGCTCATGCCGCCATCAAGAATGCATAGTCTACTCATGTTGCTGATGATCTCCAATCGAGCTGAAAATATTAGCGGCGAATAACCGATGACAAGGCAAAGGAGGTGTGGGTGTCCCGCACGCCGGGAAGCGAGGAAATCTCCTGCCAGACCAGCCTGATCCGGTCGGGCTCCGCCGCTTCGACCCGCAGGACGAGATCGAATTCGCCGCTCATGACATCGCAGGACACCACCTCGCAAATGCGCCGCAATGCGCTGATTACGTCGCCGCCGCGCATCCGGTCGTGCCGGTAAACGAAAATCATTGCCGCGATCGCCGACTGAGCCGGCCGTCCTTCACCCGCGACGATAGTGTAGCCGTGGATGAGCCCATCGCGCTCCAGGCGCTCGATCCGCTGGCGCACGGCGTTTCGCGAAAGGTTGATCTTCTCCGCAAGTTCCGCATGTGGTATGCGCGCGTTTCGCGTCAACTCGGCGAGAATGCGTTCGTCGGCGCGATCGAGTATTCTCTTCATGTGCGAACCATAGTTGTGAGACGAGCGAAAAGGCGGGCGGCCGATGTATAGCAGCGGGAGCTGAAGGCCAGAAACTGTTCGCCGGCAGTGGAACCGGCCATCAGCCGGGCGGCGGACGACACCACAAGAACAGGGAGCGCATCCCATTCCTTCTCCTCCAGAGAGCGAACCGAGGTGTAACCGGCGACAATCGCCTGCGCGCAATCTTCATCGAGGGAGCCGTCTGGATACATTGTCCAAGCCACGAGCACGTCTGCCAATTCCGCAACCAGCACTTCGTCATGACGCAGCCTGAAATTGATGATCCCGCTGACGACGTCACTGACGAAAAAGACATTATCGAGTGACAGCGCTCCGTGAATGGGACCTCTCGGGAGAGACAACGCGGGTTGATTGCGCGACGGCATCAAAGCCTGATGCATGCGGGCGATGGTGCTGCCGAGGTCGGTGCATTTCGCAATATTCGGTTGCCGCGGCGGCGAACCCGCGACAAAGCTCACCGCTGCCACCAGCTTTCCGGATACTTGAATTGTCGCTGCGCCATTTTTTTGGGCGCGTAATGTCGTCGGGCAGGGGATGCCAGCCATCGAAAGGGTTTCCATCGTCTGGAAGGCGCGCTCCAGATCGAAAGGTTCGGCTCCGCTTTCGAACAGGGTGATTATGAACTCGCCGTGGCGCGAGCGGAACAGGTAGGTCGTTTCCGTGTCTCCGTCCGCAATGCCGATGACGGAGATGAGAGGAAGCAGACCGAACGCCGCCGCTATCTCGTCACGGTCATTGTCGGACAGGTCGGTGAACACAGCCATCGGCAGACCCTTTCAAGAGCGTAGTGCCTGATCCAAATCCTCGATGAGGTCATCAACAGCCTCGAGACCCACTGAAAAACGGAAAACACCATCGCCGGCAAAAGTGCGATAGTCCTCGAGTTGCGCGCCTTGTAGCCCGTAGGTTGATGTCATCATCTGGCTTGTATCGAGAAGGACGACAATGCTGCGCTGGTGGCCGAGCGAGAAAGCATAGTGAGCCACCTTTAGTCTGTTGGCGAGCCGGAGGGCCATGGACTGCGGGGATTCCGTCTGAAAAGTGATCATGCCACCGAAAACGTCCATTTGGTGCTTCGCCAGATCGTGCTGCGGATGCGAATCCAGTCCTGGGTAAACCACCGAGGTGATTGCCGGATGCCCCGAGAGGAACTGGGCGAGGCGCATCGCCGTTTCGGAGATTGCCCGGATCCGCGGAAAGAGCGTGTCGATGCCACGCATGATAAGCCAGGCATTCTGCGCGGACAGGGAGGCGCCGAGATAAACTCCGGCGCGCGAGCGAATTTTCGCGACCAGTTCCTGGCGGCCGCACACCGCGCCACCCAGCGCATCACCGTGGCCGTTGATGAATTTCGTCAGCGAATGGATGACGAGATCGACGCCGAGCGCGAGTGGCCGCGTCGCAACCGGCGTCGCCAGCGTCGAATCGACCGAGACAAGCGCGCCATGCTCGTGTGCAAGCGCTGCCACCGCTGAGAGATCAGTCAATCGCAGGATCGGATTGCATGGGCTTTCGCAGTGTACAAGTCGGGTGTTGGGCCGGAAGGCAGCGGCGATCTCGCTAAGCCGTGACATGTTCACGGCCGTCACTTCGATGCCGTAGTCAGGCAGGATGCGGCGTGCGAGCTCGTTGGCGCCCGCATAGCAGACGTCGCTCACGATGAGATGGTCGCCCTTCTTTAGAAAGGTCAGGAAGGTTGCGGCGATCGCAGCGACGCCGGTTGCTGTCGCCAGCGCGTCGTCGGCGCTCTCAAGCGCTGCCAATCGCTGCTCGAGCTGCCGCACGGTGGGGTTGGTCCAGCGGGCATAAAGAAACGGCAGAGCCGTGAGATCAGATACGCCATCGGCAGAGAAGGCGCCGTCGCCAGGAACGAGCAGGTTGTTGACCGACATGGAGATGTTGGGTGCAATCGCCTTAGTGGTCGGATCGATGCGGAGGCCGCCTGCGAGCGCCAGCGTTTCCGGGCGCAACATCATGTTGCTTTCGACGAGGGGAGCATGCGAAATTGGACCGACTGGTCCGGGGACTGCTGGCGACGCGTTCGAAGACATTGGAAACCTTTCAGTTTTTTTCTGTTTGCGCAGACTGGAGACACCGTTCGAGACGAAACACCGCCCATTGCCTGGAAAATCGCCGAAAATCCCCGGACCCGGCGACCGCAGCGGTGAACATGCGCAGCTTTAGCGGCGCACCGGAACCTGTGCCTCGACGATCTTGAAGGCACGGGTCAGAAGCAGGGTCAGGAAGACGTAGAACACGGTGACGACCATCAGCGGCTCGTAGACCAGCAGCGTGTCCTGCCTCACCTTGTAAGCGACGGCGTAGAGGTCCATGACTGTCACCGTGAAGGCGAGCGGCGTTGCCTTCAACTGCAGCACAACTTCGCCCGCGATTGTCGGCAATGCGATGCGGATCGCACGCGGCAACCAGATCCGTTTCAGTAATAGCCAGTTCGACATTCCCACGGATCGTCCTGCTTCGAGTTCACCCTTCGGAACGGCGAGAAGCGCGCCACGCAACACTTCAGCTTCATAGGCGGCATAGTTCAGTGTGAAACTCAGCGCCGCGAAAAAGAACCCTTCACGCAGCACCGGCCACAGGAAACTGCCGCGCAATCCGGGGATCAAAGGCAGCAATGAACCAACGCCATAGTAGAGAAGCCAGAGCTGGATAAGCAGCGGTGTTCCCCGCAGGCAGGTGCAGTAACCACGCGCTAGCCATCGGACGCCGCGCGGACCGCTGATCTGCGCCAAAGCGAGGCCGATGGCGAGAATGAAGCCGAAACCGACAGAGATGGCGAGAAGTAGGACGGTCTGCACTGCGCCGGCGGCCAGAAGGGGCCAATAAGTTGTGATCCATGAAAAATTCATCGGTGTGTCCTATGCGATCTTCGGCTGGCCGCGCCGGAAATACGTTTCCAACGATCCGAAGATCACGTTCGAAAGAAGCGTGATGACCAGATAGAGAACGGCCGCAGCGAGAAAGAACAGGAAATAGTGCTTGGTATTTCCCGCAGCGAGACGGGTCGCTAGCGCGAGTTCCTGGTACCCGACGACGGCAATCAAGGCGCTGTCCTTCGTGACTGACATCCAGAGATTGGCGAGGCCTGGCAGGGCGTTGGGCATGAGCGCCGGCAGGATGACGCGCCGGAACCGCAGCCACGGGCGCATGCCAAATGCCTTGGCTGCTTCGACTTGGCCGGTCGGGATCGCGAGGATCGCGCCGCGCAGCACTTCCGTCATATAGGCGCCCTGAACGATGCCAAGGACGGCCACTGCCGCGAAGAAGCCGTTGATTTCGATGGGCTGCAAGCCCGCTGCCAGCAGCATCCGGTTGATGCCGTCGGTTCCGGCGTAGAAAAGCCCGACGATCAGGATCAGCTCGGGTATCGCGCGGACTGCGGTGGTGTAGAGATCGAGAAGGAGCAGGACCGGTCGTCCGCCACTAAGTTTTCCGAGTGCGCCTGCGAGCCCGATCAGCATGCCGATGAGATAGGCGCCGAGCGAAATCGTAACGGTCGAAAGGGCGCCAGCGAGAAGAACGCCTCCCCATCCTGGCGGATAGGGAGAGAGCAACTCCAGCAGCGACTGGGTGGATGTCATGGGCGGTACACCTTCATAAAACACCCGCAGGAGGCGCGATTGCGATGCCGGCGGAATCCGTCCGTCCAAGGACAGGCGCGAAATTGAACACGCACGCCGCGGGTCAAACGGCTGACTACTTGCCGTAGGGGTCGAAATCGAAATATTTCCTGGAAAGATCGGCATACTTGCCGTTAGCCCGCAGAGCTGTGATGGCGGCATTCAGCTTGTCGCGCAGGGCGGCATCGTCCTTGCGCAATCCGCCGCCAATGCCTGAACCGAGGATCGCCTGATCGTCTGCTACATTGCCCATATCGGCGCAGCAATCCTTGCCAAAATCCGTTTTCAGGAACTCCATCAGCGGGATGGCATCGCCAAACACATAGTCGATCCGCCCTGCCGCGAGGTCCTGAAACGCCTCGTCCAGTGTCGTGTAGGTCTTCTCGGACGCCTTTTCGGCAAAATGCGTCTTGTAGTATTCGGACTGAATGGTCGACACCTGAATGCCGATCGTCTTGCCTGCGACATCATCCGGGGAAACGCCGGCCTGATCACCTTTGGCGCCGATCATCTTGCTCGGCGTGTTGTAGTATTTCTCGGTGAAATCGATTGTTTTCTTGCGTTCCTCGGTGATGGACATCGACGACCAGATGACGTCGAACTTCTTCGTCTGGAGCCCCGGAATGAGGCCGTCCCAGGACATATCGACAATCGAGCATGTCTCCTTCATTTCGGCGCAGACGGCATCCATCAGGTCGACTTCCCAGCCGATCCACTTGCCGGAGGCGTCCTTCGTAAAGAAGGGCATATAGGCTTCGTTCATGATACCGAAGCGGACCTCGGCGGTAGCGACCGTGCCCGAAAGGATGAGGGCGGCGCCCGCAAGCAACGTGGAAAGCAGTTTCATTCGATTCCCCTTTTTTGATTTCCGGATAAAGATGCGTGAGGTCACACGGGCAATGTGTTTGTGAATTGGCGGCAACGCGCGCTGGTCGGTGTGCCGAAAATCTGGGCTGGCGGCCCTTCCTCCTCGACACGGCCCTGGTGGAGAAACATCACGTGGCTGGAGACGTCGCGGGCGAATTTCATCTCATGGGTGACCAGCAGCATCGTGCGCCCTTCCTCCGCCAGTTCACGGATGACTTTCAACACTTCGCCGACAAGCTCCGGGTCGAGGGCGGAGGTGGGCTCGTCGAAAAGCATGACCGCCGGATCGACGCAAAGAGCACGGGCAATGGAGGCACGCTGTTGCTGGCCGCCGGACAGGAAGGCGGGGTAGGCACTGCGTTTGTCATGGAGCCCGACTTTTGACAAAAGGCTTTCGGCGCGGTCGATCGCTTCCTTGCGGTTCATTCCCAGAACATGAACAGGCGCCTCGATCACGTTTTCGAGGACAGTCATATGAGGCCAGAGGTTGAAGCTCTGGAAGACCATGCCCAGACCGGTCCTCAGCCGTTCGATCTGCCGCCAGTTGGCAGGATGCACGCGCCCGCCGGCACCCGTCTTCATCAACACTTCCTCACCATTAATGACGAACCGCCCGCGATCGGGGATTTCAAGAAAGTTGATACAGCGGAGAAACGTGCTTTTTCCGGAACCGGACGATCCGATGATGGAAATGACGTCTCCCTTGCGGGCAGAAAGAGAGATTCCTTTCAGCACTTCATGGATGCCATAACTCTTGTGAACATCGTCCACGAGCAAGGCCGGAGCTGCCTTCTGCGTCATTCCTCTAATTCCCCAAGTGTTTTTGATATTTGGTTTGATCATAGGGCTTTGGCCTGCGGAGATTCCGCACAATCACGTCTTTATTCGCAGTGTTTTCGCAAAATTGGCCGGAATTTGTGAATAATGCGCATGTCAGGACTGGTTGATGCAGATCACCTTCGGCTGTGTCATATCCTCGTAGGCGAAACGGACGCCCTCACGACCTATGCTGCCATATTTGAAACCACCGAACGGCATGGCGTCAAACCGGTAGTCGGAGGAGTCGTTGATCATCACGCCACCGGCATCGATACGTTCAGCCGCATGCATCGCATGCCCAATATTACTGGTGAAAATGCCCGCATGCAGGCTGTATTCAGGCTCGTTAGCTATACCGATTGCATCCGAAAGCTCTGCGAAGGGCTGCAACATGACCAATGGTGCAAAGACTTCATCCGTCCATGCACTGCAAGTTTGCGGCACGCTCTCCAGCACCGTCGGCGGAAAGAGAGTTCCTTTCCGGTTGTTGCCGCATAGAAGCGTCGCGCCGGCTTCGATCGCCTCGCTCGTCATCGCTTCCGCTCGCGCCGCCGCGGCTTCCGATATCATCGGCCCCACATCCGTATCTTCATGCTCGGGATTGCCTGTCCGGAGTTTCTGCGTTCCCGCGACGAATGCTTCGCGGAAGCGTTCATAGATCGGTGCCTGAACCAGGATGCGTTGCGTGCCGATACAGTTCTGGCCAGCCGCCCAGAACGCGCCGGAGATGCAAGCCGCGACGGCCTGTTCGAAGTCGCAGTCCGACAAAACGATAACCGGTGCATTTCCACCGAGATCCATAGCTAGCTTCTTGAGGCCCGCGGTCCGTGCGATTGCCTCGCCGGTCGCAAACCCACCGGTGAAGGAGACCATGCGGATGTCACGTTCACAAATGATTGCCTTGCCGAGATCGGCACCACCGATCGCAATCGTGATGATCTCCTCCGGCAAGCCGGCCTCGACGAGCGTGTCGACCAAGCGGAGTGCCGAAAGCGGCGTCAGCTCGGAGGGTTTCAGCAGGACGGCGTTGCCGCCGGCGAGCGCGGGACCGAGTTTATGGGCCACGAGATTTAGCGGGTCGTTGTAGGGCGTGATTGCCGCAATGATGCCAAGCGCTTCGCGCGTGAACCAGCCTCGTCGCGTTTCAGATCCCGCATAGGCATCGAAGGGAATGACCTCGCCGGCATTTCGTTTCGCCTCTTCGGCCGAGAGTTTCAGCGTATTGACACAGCGGGCCGTCTCCTTGCGAGCCTGGACGATTGTCTTTCCAGCTTCTCGGACGATCAGGCGGGCGAACTCCTCGCTACGGCTTTCAATCAATTGCGCCGTCTTTTCAAGAATCGCCGCGCGCTGGTGCCTCGGCAAACGGCGTGACGCGGCGGCGCCAATCCTGGCGCGCTGCATCAGCACGCCGATGCGATCGGCTCCTGTGCTCTTGACCTCCCCAACGATCGTCCCGTCATAGGGATTGCGCACCGCGACCGGTTGGCTCACGCTGGCAATGTGAAGCATTGCGGCGGTCATTACGCGGCTTCCTTCTTGACGGTGGTCGACCGCGCCTGATGAATGGCGATGATATCCGACAGAAGCGCATAGGCGGTTTCGATCCGTCCGGCCCCCGGCCCGGTAACCGTCACGGCCCCCAGCATCTCCGTCTTGAACGAGACGGCATTCATTGCCCCGCCGACCCCGGCGAGCGGGTGATCGACCGGCAGGCGCCGCGGGCTGACGCTCGCTTCGATGCGGCCTTCGTCTGTGAGGGATGCGTCGCCGATCAGCTTCCAGCGATAGCCTTCGCGCGCTGCCGTTTCGATGTCGGCTAGCGTCAGACCGGAGATGCCCTGGCACGAAACATCCTGGGGCTTCAGCTTGCCGCCGAGCAACTCGTTGGCGAGAATGACGACCTTCAGCCTGACATCGTGGCCTTCGACATCGGCGGTTGGATCCGCTTCCGCATAGCCGAGTTGCTGGGCTTCCTCGACGGCGTCCGAGAAGCCAAGCCCCTTTTCCATGCGGCCGAGGACGAAGTTCGAGGTGCCATTGAGAATACCCTCGAAGCCGCGCACCCCGGCGCCTGCAAGGGTTTTCTGCGCCATGCGAAGAACGGGTGTGCCGCTCATGACAGCACCTTCATATTCGAACATGACGTGATTGCGCGCGGCGAGCGTCTTCAGTTCCGCGGCGGCGAGCGCCACCGGCCCTTTGTTGGTGGTGACGACGTGCTTGCCGCTCTCCAGCGCCCAGCGGCAATGGGAAACGGCAGGCTCTCCATCCAGCGGATTGGTAAAGGTCGCTTCGGCGATGATATCGGCGGGGGCTCGCCTGATCACCTTTTCATTGTCGGCCTCGGCGCTGCCGCCGGACAGTTGCGCGAAACCACCTTTGGCGAATTTGGTTTCCACCAGCATCCGGGCATCGATGCCGTTCGGGGATATGACCGAGCCGAGATGAAGGTCGCTGACCGCGACGATGTTTAGGCGGAACCCCAACTGTACGTTCCAGTTGTCATTGTTTTCGGCGACAAGCCCGGCCAAAGCGCGATTGACGCCGCCAAAACCGACAAGTGCGATGTTGTACTGTGTCATGCCATTCCCCCTTGATGAACGATACGGGAATGGTGGACGAGGGGCACGAAGCGGTGAAGATCGCAGGGCGACCAAAAAAATGGTCAGTCCGACCTGATTTGGCCGATACGCCCAAAATCGGGCCGATTTGTCCGACTGATGCGCGTAAAAAATGCAAAGCCCGTATTGTCCGGATATTGGCGGCCCCATCCATATATATAGGATGCAGGAAAACATCAGGGATCAAACAGCATATGTCGGAGCCATTGGATCAATTCGACCGCAGCATTCTCGAGATCGTGCAGCGCGATTGCCAGCACAAGGCAGAGGCACTCGCTGAAAAGGTCGGGCTTTCAGCCTCTTCAGTTCAACGGCGGCTGAAGCGGATGCGTGAGAGCGGTGTGATTTTGGCGGAGATCGCGATTGTGGATCGTAAGATTGCCGGCACCCCTATGACCTTCATTGCCGGCATGGAAATCGAGCGCGAAAACTATGACGCGCTATCACGGTTTCGAGTTTGGGCGGACAAACAGGACCATATCCAGCAGATTTACTATGTCACGGGCTCCGTTGACCTCGTTGCGATCATCACAGCCGAGGATGTTGACCAGTATGACGACATCACGGCAGGCATCATGTCCCAGAACCCTCAGATCAAGAGAATTCACACGAATGTCGTCCTGAAGGATATCAAGCGAGGAATGTTCGTGCCCATAAAATAGGGCGAAAAACGCCGGGGTATACGGAATGCGTGGCGGAGATTGAGGGTCTACGTCTCCCGGCCCGATGTGGGCCAATCCGACTATTTCGGCGCTTGCGGAATCGAGCTGGTGTCGCGTTGCTCCTCTCGACACCAGCTCCTTGCGGTATATCTGGGAGAGCGTTGGGAAACTATGACGAACTCGATTTCAGCGCATTCTGTATTGTCACGAACGATGCAGGGCGAAGATATGCCTCAGGTCGCATCGTGTGCGATGAAGGAGCGGTGAGGACGCCGGTGAACCAAACCTTGAGCGTACTTTCGAGAGCGGACACAAAGATTGTCGAGGATTAATCTCAGGAAATAGCGTCGATGTGGGATGGGCGATCTCGAAAAACGATGTATCGGTATTCTCCGGATCCAATTGTCAGGCCCAGCAGTGAGGCAAATAGTCAGAGGATGGAGTGATCGACGATGACGACGGGCTTGCCGAGCGAACACATCTCGACCCGGGCTTCGACCCTGTAGATATCGCGCAGCATCGAACCGGTGATGACATCGCCAGTCGGGCCGCTGGCCACCATCGCGCCCTTGGCGATGACGACAGTATTGTCGCAATAGCGCAGCGCATGATTGAGATCGTGCAAAGCAATCAACACCGACATGCCGGACTTTGCCGCCAGGGACCGCATGAAGCCCAGCACTTCGATCTGGCGAAACAGGTCGAGCGCCGAGGTTGGTTCGTCCATCAAAAGGATTTCCGGCTTACGGATCAGTGCCTGGGCAATCGACACCAACTGGCGCTGGCCGCCGGACAGCTCGCCGAGCCCGCGAAAGGCAAGGTCGTCGATCCGCAGGGCCTGCAGGATGCGATCAATCTCCAGAAGTTCGCTGTCGCGCACCTTCCAGCTCGAGCCCTGCTTGCTGGCAAGCAGCACGGATTCGTAGACCGTCAGGACGGCATTGGCGCCGGTGTCCTGCGGCATGTAGCAGATTGTTTCCGGCCCCTTCTGCGTATCGGATAGGACAACAGTTCCTGGCCCCGAGACGAGGCCGGCGATGCGCTTGAACAAGGTGGATTTGCCGGCTGCATTCGGACCGATGACGGCAGTCATGACGCCGCCGTTGAGGACATCCGTATCGACATCCGACAGCACAACGTGCTTACCGTATTTGGCGCCGACGCCTTTGAGTGCCAGACCTACCATGCCCGCCTCCGATTGGTGAAGATCAGGATGAAGAAGAAAGGTACGCCGACCAGCGCGGTAATAACCCCGATCGGCAGGATGGCGCCTGGAATGAGCGTTTTCGACACGACTGACGTGGTCGATAAAAGCAGCGCGCCGCACAGCACAGACGCGGGCAGGAAGAACCGCTGATCCTCGCCCACCAGCATGCGGGCGATATGCGGGCCGACCAGGCCGACGAAACCGATGGTACCGACGAAGGAGACCGGGATGGCCGCAAGTAGGCTGACCGTCATCATCGTCTGCAGCCGCAGCCCGCGCACATTGATGCCAAGGCTTGCAGCTTTGTCTTCACCCAGCCGCAACGCCGTCAGCGCCCAGGCCTGCCGTGCAAACAGCGGAAGGGCAAACACCAGCACCGCGCCGGTGATCCAGACCTTTGGCCAGGTCGCCTTGGTGAGGCTGCCCATCGTCCAGAAGACCACGGCAGCCAGCGCCTGTTCGGAGGCCAGATATTCGAGGAGCGACAACAGCGCATTGAAGGTGAAGACCAATGCGATGCCGAGCAGCACGATGGTTTCGACCGTGACGCCACGCATGGTAGAGGCGAAGTGGATGAACAAAGCCGCTGCCATCGCCATCAGGAAGGCATTGATCGGGATCATGAACTGCACAGCGGCCGGAAACAGCGCCACGCCGCCGACAAGGCCGAGCGCTGCGCCAAATCCGGCGGCGGCGGAAATCCCCAGCGTAAAGGGGCTCGCCAGCGGATTGGCGAGAATGGTCTGCATCTGCGCCCCGGCGACCGACAGCGATGCGCCGACGGTCACGGCCATCAGCGCGATCGGCATGCGGATATCCCAGATGACGACGCGCAGCTGGTCGCTAACGGAGTCAGCATGGAACAGGGAGGTCAGCACCTCTTTCAAGCTGTAATTGGCCGGCCCCAGCGCCATGTCGATGGAGACGCTGAGGAGTAGGGCGGCAACCATGCCGCAGATCAGCACGATCCGGCGAAAAGCCAGGGCGCGGTACTGGGCGCGCCCTGTTGTCGTTTCGGGCTGTTCTGCGGCAATGGCCATCAGTTATTCGCCTTTCAGCGAGACGAAGTAGCCGGGCTTGTAGTCCAGCGGCAGGAAGCGCGCATGCAGTTCCTTAAACGTGGCTTCCGGATCGAGATCCTTGAACAGCTCCGGATGCAGCCATTTCGCAATCTCCTGGATCGCCACGAACTGATACGGGTTGTTGTAGAACTGATGCCAGATGGCGTGGACATTGCCGTCCTTGACCGCCTTGACACCGGTGAATGCCGGACGCTTCGTCAGGTTCTCAAGTTTGCGATGCGCTTCGGTGAGATCGGCACCGTAGCCGACGCCGACCCAGTTGCCACCAGGAACATAACCCTGCCAGTTGCCGCCGGTGATGATGATCTGGTCGGGATTGGAGGCGATGATCTGTTCCGGGTTGACCGCACCGAACGTGCCCGGAATGATGTCCTTGGCCATATTGATGCCGCCGGCGATTTCGACCATCTTGCCGAAATTCTCGTTGCCGAACGACATGCAGCAATCATCGGAATAACCGCCAGCGCGCTCGACGAAAACGACGGGACGGACTGCGTCGACCGTAGCAAGCACGTCGGTGACCTTGGCGATGCTGTCGGCGCGGAACTTGATGAAGTCCTCGGCCTTGATTTCCTCGCCGAGCAGCTTGCCCATGATCCGCATGCTGGCCTCTGTGTTCTCCATCGGCTTTTCGCGGAAGTCAATATAGACAAGCGGGATGCCGACCTTGCCGAGCTTCTCGATATAGCCGGCCTCTTCGGTCGAGGTCTTCGCATCAAGGTTCATGATGACGACATCGGGCTTCAGCGAAATGGCCTGTTCTATATCGAACGTGCCATCCTTCATGCCGCCGAAGGTCGGCAGCTTTGCCACCTCCGGGTATTTGGCGAGATAGGCGGCATAGGTTTCGGGGTCGGCCTTTGACAGGTCGTCCCGCCAGCCAACGATACGCTTGAAAGGTGCATCCCGGTCCAGTGCCGCGACGAAATAGATCTGCCGGCCCTCGCCGAGAATGACATTCTCGACCGGGACGCTGACCTCGACGTTGCGGCCGGTTATATCCTTGATGATAACCTTCTCACCGGCCAGCACTGTACTGGAAAAAAGCGCGCAGAGACCCACGGCGACCAGGGCCGCCTTGCCGAACATACCCATCGTTTTTCAACTCCATCGGGGAACTAGGCGTTTCGTAAATTTCATGATCTTGACAGTCAAGTTTTATCTTTTAGAAATGTTCCAGAAACCGATGGCCCCACTTCAATCCAAGGCAGCCAGCTATGACCGACATGCCCCGTCTCTCGAACTATGACCTGCGCGACGAGATCAAAGCCTATTGGTCGATACGCGCGGCAACTTTCGACCAATCGCCGGGCCACGAGGTTTTCTCCGAGGAGGAACGCGCTGCCTGGCATCGGCTATTCGTCAAGCATCTTGGCAAGGGCAACGGACGTTCGGCACTGGATCTGGCCAGCGGCACCGGCGTCGTCTCGCATCTAATGGACGACCTCGGCTTCAAGGTAACCGGGCTCGACTGGGCCGAACCGATGCTGGAGCGCGCCCGCGACAAGGCGAAAATCCGTACCCGCAACATCACCTTCCGCATCGGCGACGCGGAGAACACCATGGAGCCGGACGATCACTATGACGTGGTCATCAACCGGCATCTGGTCTGGACGCTGGTCGATCCGGCGAACGCTTTTGCCGAATGGGTGCGGGTGCTGAAACCCGGTGGTACGCTGCTGGTGATCGACGGCGATTTCGTCAACACGACAATGGTCGAGCGCGCGCTGATGAAAATCGCCGGCTGGGGCCAGCGCTGCGGGCTCTTGAAGAGCGATCCGCTACATGCTCCGCCCGGCATGATGGAAAACCACCGCAGCATCATTTCGAGGGTGTATTTTTCGCAAGGCGCGCGTGCCGAAACCGTCGCCGCATTATTGGCTGCGGCCGGGTTCGAAAACATCGTCATCGATACCGATCTTGGCGAAATCCACCGCACCCAGGCCAAGCACTGGAATATCCTGAAAGGGTTGGCCCGTGCGACGCAGCATCGCTATGCCATCCGAGCGATCAAGCCCGGATAGGCCTTTAATTTCACAGTATGACTACGAACTCCCCGAATTGAAGAGCTTTAACCGGTAACAATCACAGCGGATGGGGTGCGCATCCGCACCTATTCGTCTGGCGCGGGTATGGTTAGTGGGAAGGCTCCAACCGGCGGCGCCAAATCACTTGATCTGAATATGAATATGGTCGTCATGGCGAGCGGCGCGGCAGCCCTGAAAACGGATCACAGCATCCTTGACCCCAAGCGCATTTATGAGATGCGGCTCGATGAAAACTTTCTCCAGTCTGAACCGTTCGACACCCTCAGTGGAAAGCCATTGAAGGCTGAACGCCGTGCGCCTCTCCTCAATCTGATAGGTGGGAAAGAATGGTTGGAGCCAATCGAAATTCCATCGTGTGGTAAGAATGTCGTGCCTTCCTCTGCAGGGCTGTTCGTCGCCTGAAGATGGTTGCTCGAAAGCAAGATAGCCGATTGGCGATCTTGTCTCGCGATTGACGAAATCGCCGCCGATACCCTTGTAGTGGAAAGCAATGTCAAGCTTGCGGCCATCGGCGTGGGAAAGGTGGGGAAGCAGCGGAAAGCCGTCCCAGAAAGGAAAGTTGCCGTCCAGCACCACTGTGGTCGTGCCGGGAAACTTTTGGTTCAAATCATCAGCCAGCGCCGATACCAGATTAAGCAAGGGAGGCGTTACGTAGTTTCGGTTCAGCAGACAATAGATCGGCGACTTGACCGCGAGATTGTCAGCCTCTCCCGCTAGGCACGATATGGGGACCCGCCCGAAGGTCGGCGCGATCATATTCGCTGACGCCGTGGCGGCAGCGTAAAAAAGAATGAAAACGAAAAACTTCGCGAATGAACGCCGCATTCCCATCGCAGATCCTGCAAGCATAGAGAACAGATAGGCTACACCACCAATCTGGGTCAAAATTGTCAGCGTGACGAAAATGCAAAATTGGGGAAATCGGCGAAACAAAAGCATTTGGTGGGTCTATCCTTGGCCGTCGGGCGGATTGTTCTACTAGCCCAACCAAACAATGTACGTAAGCCGCGCATGGTTACCGTCCTCAAATTTGCATAGGGCACGCGTCGGTCATTACCGGCCACAAAGCGGCTGACGGATGGTCCCTGCCGTTGTCCCGCCTCCGCCCATGCGCGAGGTGCAAGTTCGTGGCGGCGATCTACGATTTGATCGTTTGCGCCTCCCTTGCAACAGCCCACATGAATCCCGCCAGCTCGCGGGCAATGGCGGTGCAAACCACTGTCGTCCGCTTTCCTCGTGCGGCCAACATACGATAGCGAGCCGTCAACCGGCTCTGAGCCTTCCACGCAATCCCTCGCACTTTCGGTGGCTTCCTCCAGTCGGTATAGCTTCTTCGCGCCGACCTTCGGCGGATGTCGATATGTCCAGGCGCTCTCAACCAGCATGTGCCGAACCCGACCGTTGCCTGCCTTAGTGAGAGCCTCGTCTGACGGTCTCACCCGTTGATCGCTCGCCAGGTACCAAGCCGAGATAGCCCATCAATTGGCGCGGGCTCTCAAATCTGGTCACGTCGCCGACCTCCGTGGCGAAGTTGACGGCGACGATCAGATCGACACCTCGTAGTGTCTGCAGTGCTCGAACGACCGGCCCGAGGCGATCACAGCAGCGACCTCGTGGTCATCTCGCATCCGAGCAGCAACAAGCAGATTAGGAACCCAAGGCGAAAGACCACCGGGCTGATCCGTTTGCGAACAAGGCTCCCCGCCCACATACCGCCGAGGGCGGGTATAACTGCGACCGCCGACAGGGTGAGATGATCCATCTGGAACACCCCATGCATCCCACGGCTAACGCGATGGTCGATAGGGTGAAGGACAGGCCGAGCGCCTGAACCAGATCGTCCTTCGAGAGCCCGAGCGCCTGAAGATAGGGCACGGCCGGAATGACGAACATGCCCGTTCCGCCCGTGACGACCCCGGTGATCGCACCGATGAGCGGCGACAGCCAGCGTTCAGCATGGCGCGGAACGCTAACCTGACGGGCGAACAGCGTGTAGGCGGAATAGACGAATAGGGCGATGCCGAGCAGGCGCGTCGTCAGGCTTGTGTCGCCGCTGGCGATCGATGCCGAGCCGAGCAAAGTTCCCGCGACGACGGCAAGCATCATCAGCCAGAGCCGCCGGAGAAGCGCACCGAAGTTCGGGCCGGCGACGAGCTGCCAGACATTGGTGACGAAGGATGGCACGATCAGCAGGCTTGCGGCTGCCACCGGCGAGATGAGCGCCCCGAGCACCCCCATCGCCACGGTCGGCAGGCCCATTCCGGTGACGCCCTTGACAAGGCCGGCGGCGAAGAAGGTTGCAAACACTGCGACGAGTAGCGGTATCGAGAGATCGAACATTCCGCATGAGTATCGGTTTGGGGACGATCGACAATGCGGATTTGCCGAAATCTGGCTTCGGCTATTCCGAAGGCACAGAAGCGGGTAGTATACCCTATGCGTTTCGACCTCACCGACCTCCGCCTGTTTCTCGCCGTCGTCGATGCCGGCAGCATCACCCATGGCGCGACTGAGGCCGGACTGTCTTTACCGGCCGCCAGCGAGCGACTCCGCGACATGGAGACTACGGGCGAAGTCGTGCTGCTGTATCGCGGCCGGCGCGGTGTGGCACCAACCGAAGCCGGCGAAGCGCTCGCCCATCATGCGCGCACGATCCTGCACCAGATGGCGCAGATGCGCGGCGAGCTCGGGCGTCATGCGAAGGGACTGCGCGCGACCGTCCGGATCCTCGCCAACACGGCGGCCATCACGGAAATTCTGCCGGGTCGCCTTGCGCCATGGATGCCGGCCCACCCCCAGGTCGATGTCGAACTGAAGGAGCGTCAGAGCACGGATATCGCCAGAAGCGTCGCTGCGGGCTTTGCAGAGATCGGCATCCTGTCGAGCGCTGCCGAGACCGCCGGCCTGACATTGCGCCCCTTCGCCATCGACCGCCTTGTGGCGGTGTGCGCGCAGGGGCATGGTCTCGCTGAAAGGCTGCAGCTTCGCTTCGCCGATCTGCTCTACCATCCCTTTATCGGCCTGACGGACGGCGCGCTTCAGCAACATATTGAGATGCAGGCGGCGCGGTTGGGGGTGAAGCTCAAAATCCGCGTGGCGCTGCGCAGCTTCGAGGGCATCTGCCGCTTGGCGGGCGAAGGTGTTGGCATCGGCGTCGTGCCCGAATCTGCGGCGCAGCGCGCAAAGCGATCGGCCCGCATCGCCATCGCCCAGCTCCAGGACCACTGGGCCACGCGGCGGCTGTCTGTCTGTGTTCGCAGCGACGAGGCGTTGACGCCTCCCGCAAGAAGCCTGTTCGAGCATCTGGCGTCGAACACACGCCCGTGATGGAGCGGCCTGAAATTAGCCCTCACACCACTCGCCGGACTCCGATCGTCATTTTGCCCGATGTGACCAAGGCAAGTCTGACAGTGTGGCAACACTTGGGGATCTTGGCAAACAGCAGCACTGGCGGCGACCAGTGACCGTCAACAGCATCGGCCTGTTCCTCGCAGCGGCTCATACTCGCGTGATGACCGAACCGTTGGCGATCTATAGGGCCGCACTTATCTGGGACCAGCATTTGGCGGGCGGCAACGCTCTTTCAGACCGCGGCGGCACGCGCGGCCAGCCCGGCGGTCGACGTGGCCCAGGCGATGATCGTCACGGCATGGAATATCACCATTTTCGGCGGCGCTGTCGTCGGCGTGGCTCGAAGGCGACACAACAGATTAAGCAATGGAACGACTAACGCGCTCCGTCACGCGGTAAGCTTTGCGGCACAAGACGCCGGAGTCGCGATTGGGCAACGCTCCCTATGGCGCTCAAGCACAAGCAACGGTGACAGGTTGTCGCATTGCGTAATATAAATATATCGCGTAAAAAAAATCTATCGCAATGCGGGTGTGTTTCGAGCATGCCTATGATGCTTCCGCAGAAGCCGCTCGCCAGATATGGAGAACCGTATGCCAATCCTCAATCGCCGATCATTTGGAGCTCTTGCTGCAAGCTCGTTCGCATTGGCCGCTTCGGACTCGGCGGTGGCCCAGAGTAAGGCTAAGCTACCGCTGCAGGGGGAAAAGTATCACGTCGCTCGCCCGAGCGACGGGCCGCGGCCCAAAGTGGCCATGCTGCTTTTTCCGGGATTGACGCCACTGGACCTCATCGGCCCGCAGACGGCCCTCAATGCACACTGTGACGTTCATCTTGTCTGGAAGAACACTGACGTGATGATGAGTGACAGCGGCGTGGTGATGCGGGCCGACACCTTAGTCGAAGAATGCCCGCGCTCTTTGGTGCCAATCCCGTAGAAAAGCGGGTCGTCAAGGACCGCAACCGGATCACCGGCGGCGGCGTGACGGCCGGGCTAGATTTCGGGCTTACGCTACTGGCAGAACTCGCCGGCGAACACACCGCGAAAGTCCAGCAGCTTACCATGCAGTATGATCCAGAGCCGCCATTCGATGCCGGTGTGCCTGCGAAAGCCGGCCCTGAGGTAACCAAAGCTGCCATCGCCTGGATGGTAGCCGCGGGCATCGACATGGGTGAGGTGTCGCGGAAAGCTGCGGGAGTTATGAATAAGTACAACTGAGCCGAAAGTTCGGGCAGTGGGACTTTGGTGGAAACATAAACGCTATTTCTCTCTGACATCTTCCGGTCCCATGGCTGCGTTCCGACTGGCACGCAGCCATGGGAAAAACCACTGCCTTAAATGCTTCTATGAAAGGCCGTCTCATGAAAACAGCCGAGCAACTGTTGCTGCGAATACAGGCACTGGCGCACCCCGCCCGTCTCTGGATTGTCGCGCAGCTTTCCGATGGGAGGCGCGCTTACGTAAGCGAGCTTGCGCGGGAAGCCCAGATTAGTCGACCGCTCATGAAAATGCATTTGCGCAAACTGGAGTCCGCCGAGCTGGTTGTCAGCCAATTCGAGACGGCGCAAAGCGGGAAAGCCGCCAATTTCTACGAGATTGTGCCTTTTGCACTCGCTGTCGATCCCCAATCCATCGCACAGGCAGGACCGTTTCCTACGCCTGGCACACTTCATAGCACCGGAGACTCTGATGACTGAAACGTCCGCCAATTTCTATCCCATCTCAATCCTCCTCCTTGTCGCGATCTTTGCCGTTTTCGCCATGAAATATGCTGCATCGGCCTATCGGAGTCGGCTCGATATCAAACGAGTGACGGGTGCAGACGAGGCGATTGCCGGGCTTCACAAGGACGTCACAGAGCTCAGAACGCGTTTGAACGCGATCGAGAAACTCCTCCGTGAGGTCGAATAATGCCAGCAACGTCTTGTGCCCGCTCTGGTGGGAAGAAACCATCGGCCACCGCGATGTTGCAGGGCCGTCCCCGACCAATGACGAGGGAAAGCGGGCGCGCTGAAGCGCCGGATCCCCGGACTATCGATCGAGATCCACTGCAAAGTACTAGAGCAGGAGGACGCAATGATGGATAGCATCATCGGCGGCGTTGTCTGGGTCCGGCATCCCGTACTTCTGCTGCATATCGTCTCCGGCTATATCGGAATGTATGGCGGAATTGTTCCGCTGTTCACAAAGAAAGGCGGTTCTTCGCACCGCAGGTGGGGCCGTGTTTTCGTTTGGGGGATGGGGATAGCTTCAATAACATCCTTTCCGCTTGCCTTCTGGCATGAGGATATCTTTCAGGCAGCGATCGGCCTGCTGACGGGTTATCTGACAATTATGGCAGTACGCAGCCTTCGACACGGGGACGAGCGCCACCACTATCTAGATTGGATATTGGCCCTTGGAAGTTCACTCGTTTTCCTCGTCATGACGGGTACGGGGATTGCTCAACTGGCCACAGTGCCATCGCCGGAAGCGCGAGCCGCTATTGTCTTCGGGCTACTTGGCTTGCTTGTGTCCGGTCGCAGCCTGCATGCTCTGACCTTGAGCATCAGAACTTTGCGACAGCGGGTGCTTGATCACATACTCGCTAGCTGCCTCGCTTTGATCTGTGCATTTGCTTCATTCTTCAATACTCAGCTCTACCGTTTCACAGGCCTTGAATGGCCCCTAGACTGGAGAATGCTCATTCCAGTGGTCTGCGCGGCACCATTTTTTGTCTACCACCTCCCTCGCTGGTCGCAACGGCTGCATGGCGTGAGGCGGGTGGCTGAAATCAACCAGCCGGAAGAACGCTCCGAAAGCGCACGGCTACGCCTCTTCGCTCTTGCTGAAGGCATATCCTTTCTGGTGCTTTTGGGTGTCGCTGTCCCGTTGAAGCATTTTGGCGGGTACCCCGAGATGGTCCGCCTGATGGGCCCGATCCACGGTACGCTTTTTGTCCTGTACGTAATAGCAGTGATTATGGCGCGCCGGCCACTGCGGTGGTCCATCTCGCGCGTCGCCGCCGCACTCGTTGCCGGCATTGTACCAGGAGGCGTCTTTGTTTTCGATGCGATATTGCGTCGAGAGGAGCAGAGGGCAGAAAAGGATGAATTGAGCGGATGGCCAAAAGACGAGGTCGCGGTCAACGTCGGACCACGACGGTCGTCCACAGATAGGGAGCAGGTCGCAAACTGATCGCTCATGCGATGCTCCGAGACAATCAACCCTCCAAAACAGTTATCCCGGACGATCAGTCGCCTCGGCTCTGACCGAGACGACTTCCTAATTCGTCACATACACAGCAGTCAGGCGGACACGTCATCCAGCCATTGTTCGACGCTGCGTGGTGCGAGGCCGAGAAGCCGCTGCGCGCTCGTTTCTTCAGCAATCACGTTTTCCTCGAGCGTTGAGAGAGCTTGATAAAAGGCGGCAACATTGGCAGCGGCAGGGCCGAACATCGGTTCCAGCAATTTGCGGAATTCTTCCGGCGACTGTTCTTCGAACTGGACTGGTCGATTGAACCGCGCTGAGAAGCCATTAGCCAGTGCAGCACCCTTCATTCCGGGCAGGTGTCCTACACCGACGATGCCGGTGACCGTATGGTCGGCTAGCAGTCTTTCGGCGACTTCTGCGATATCCAGATGGGAGCTCCAAGATACCGGGAGCTCCGCGCGGATCGGATACAAGAGAATGCCGTCTTGTTTCACACCGCCCACTACCATGGGCAAAAGCAGATTTTCCAGGTAAAGGCGGGGAGCCACGATGGCGTGGGATACGTTCGTGCTTCTAATCCCGCGAACGAGAATTCCGATGGCACTGTCTTCAGGCACCTGAACGGAGGATCCGGGATCATCAATGACGGCGCCACTGGTCGAAATCACCACACGCTTGGGCCTTGCTATCTTGATCGCTTCCAGAAAGTTGCGCGCATACTCAATGCTTAACGTTTCCGGAGCCAGCGGCAGGTGAAAGAAAACACCATCCGCGTCCTTGTAGGCGGCTACTAGGGAATCCAGAGAACTGTTATCGACGGCGATACATGGTTTTCCCTCGGACTTGGCCGGATCGCGGACCGCTGCAAGTACGGTTTTCCCTTTTGCTAGCAAGAGGTTAAAAAGCGGGCCACCTTGTGCCCCCGTCGCGCCGTGAATGATGAATGACATAGTTTGCTCCATTGTCGTTGAAGATAGGAGCTCATCGGTGCATTATCTGCATCAGTTACGTCAAATGCACTAATGGAAGAAAATTCGATGGTTGCGAAAAAACTGCCGTGCTGCGGGGTCGAGCGATTTCTGGTTCTTCTCGATGGCCCCTGGGCCACCTTGATTGTCCGTGAACTGCTGGGCGGGCCGCGTCGCTTTACCGAATTGCGCGGCATGCTGCCCGCGATCAGCGCACACACGCTGACCCATCGCCTCAGGCGCTTTGAAGAGCATGGTCTGGTGACGCGAATGGCATACGCAGAAACGCCTCCGCGTGTGGTCTACGAGCTGACCGAACTCGGACTGTCTTTGCGCGATATCCTTTATGCCATGAAGGACTGGGGTGATGCGCTTCCTGATAAGATCCTCAATCGCAGCACGATCTCACTTGTCGAGCAGCAGCGCGGAGAGCTTGGTTGCGGAGTCGAAACGTGAAATTCAGCGTGCCGTGGCGTGGATTGATCGGCGGAGGAGCGACAATTTTCATGGGCAAGGCCCATCCTGTGTCGGTCCTGTAGTCACCGAAGGCGGCGTGCAATCAGTCTTCATCCGAGAGTCGCAGCTAGGCCCGAAATCGCTGGCGATACTCTCCTGGGGTCAAGCCAACAATACGAAAGAAGATTTTGCGAAACGCGCCCGGATCGGAATAGCCGACCTCCCAGGCGATGCGTTCGATCGGCAAAAGCCCAAACTGCAAGAGCTCCTGCGACTTGGCGACCCGAAGGCGTTGAGCGTAGTCGGTCGCGGTCATGCCCGTGGCTTTTTGAAAGCGACGCAGGAAGGTCCGTTCTTCCAGCCCTGCCTGTTCGGCCAGATTCGCAAGTCCGGCTTCTCTGCCTCCATTTGATTGAAGAAAATGCTGTGCCTTGACGATGGCTCCGTCCCCATGGGTCAGTCGCGGGGCAAACCCGCTGTAATAACGCTGTTCACGTCCCGGCGGATCGACCAGCAGCATGCGCGCGGTCTGAGCCATCACCACAGGACCCAGAAAACGCTCTACCAGCTTCAAACCGAGATCGGTCCACGCCATCAGCCCCCCCACCGAGATGATATCGCCGCCGTCGATGATCAACCGATCGATGTCGAGCGCCACATCGGGAAAGCGGTTGCGGAAGTCATCGGCAGAGCCCCAGTGGGTCGTAACCGCACGACCGGCGAGAAGGCCGGTTTCCGCCAGAAGGAAGGCCCCGGCGCAAACCGAAGCCAATACGGAACCCTCACCATGTCGCGCGCGCAGCCAGCGCGCCAGGGGCGCGGCGGCATCGACCGATATCGGTGGCTCCAGCGAGGGCGGCAGGATCAGCACATCCCAGGGACCTTCGCCTTCGCCGATCGGATCGGGATCGCTGTCGAACAAGACAACGGGATCTGTTTCACCCTCGACCCGAAGATGTCGTACCCGCAAACGTGTTGTGGGATGTTCTACGCCGTCTGCAATCCGACCCGCGACTGTGAACAGGTCGGTTAGGCCCAGGGCGGCCGAAAGCTGCGCACCTGGGTAAAGAACGATGCCGATTTGGGTCGCAGTCATTTGGCGTTATTGCCTCTAATTCTGTCGATTGCGCCAGTGGCCAAGACAGTCGCGCAAAGCGATACTCAGTGCAACAAATATGAGATCACGAAAGGAACGTTCATGTCCAACCGCGCCATTTTGGTCGTCGACCTGCAGAATGATTACTGGCCATCAGGCAATTTCGCGTTGTATGGGATCGAGGCCGCCGCAGCCAACGCCGCCCGCGTCATTGATGATGCCCGGTCAAAAGGTGATCTGGTCGTCAATATCCGCCACGAAATGCCAGACGGTCCGCTTTTCGTCCCCGGCAGTGCAGGGGCCGAGATCAACGATGCCGTGCGCCCCGCGCCCGGCGAGCCGGTCATCACTAAGAACGTCCCGAATTCCTTCCGCGACACCGGGTTGGGAGATCTTCTCAAGGAAAAAGACATTGAGGAAGTCGTGGTTGTCGGGGCGATGAGCCATATGTGCGTCGATGCGACGGTACGTGCGGCCAATGATTTGGGCTACAAAACCACCACGATCCACGATGCCTGCGCCACGCTTGATCTAGACTTCGACGGCGTCACCATCCCGGCGGCGCAGGTTCATGCCACGCTGATGTCGGCACTAGCCTTCGCCTATGGCGAGGTGATCTCCACCGACAAGTTCATCGCTCGCTAACGGCCTTCACGGGAGAAGAAGACACATGACCACCCGCAGAGAACTTTTTGCACTAACAGGCGCTGCACTTGCAGCCAGTGCCCTTCCTGCAAGCGCGCAGGATACAGCCGCGTCCAAAGGCGGTATAGCGATAACCCAGATACGCAATGCAACACTGCATGTCATCTATGGCGGCGTTCGCTTCCTTGTCGATCCGATGCTTTCCGATCGACATAGCTGGCCGGGTTTTGCAGGGTCGGTGAACAGCGAGGAGCGCAATCCACTCGTGCATCTGCCTATGACGAAGGAAGAAATTATCGACGTGGATGCGGTAATCGTCACCCACCTGCACGAAGACCATTGGGATGAGGAAGCGCGCAAGATACTCCCAAAGTCGCTGCCAATTTTCGCCCAGAACGACGCGGATGCTGCAACCATCCGAGGACAGGGCTTCTCCGACGTCCGCGTGCTTTCGGACACGTCCAACTTCAAGGGCGTCCAGCTTATCAAGACGAGCGGGCGTCACGGCACCGAGGCGCACTTCGCCAAGATCGGCAATCTTCTCGGTGAAGCGTGCGGTGTCGTATTTAAGAAAGCTGAGCTACAGACCATCTATCTGGCTGGTGACACGATCTGGCACGGACGTGTAGCGGCGGCTCTGAAAACCCACCGTCCCGATGTGGCGATCCTGAACACAGGTTATGCGATGGTTGTGGGAATAGAGGGCGGCATCATCATGGGAACGCAGGACGTCCTTTCGGTCCACAAAGCCGCCCCCGGTACTCTCCTGATCTGCAGCCATATGGAAGCGGTGAATCACTGCACCTTTAGCCGGGCTGACCTTCGGGCGTTCGCGCGTGCCAACGGTTTCTCCGACAAGTTGCGCACTCCGGGTGATGGCGAGACACTTGTAGTCTGAGTTAGCTTTATCCGGCGTGTGGACTTGCGGTCTGCACGCCGGAAACGTGGCCGTCCACTTCTGTTGAATTCAATAGGGAGTCGCAGTCTCTCGTCCTTAGGGCCGATTTGACTACTTGTGTCGGGCCGCGACCGCGCCATGCAAATCGCATCCAGTCTGTAGAATATCAGCCTGGTGATCTTTCGTAGTTACATTTAATCTACTCATGGCAGGTTCACGCTGATCGGGAAGCACGTCGTATGGCCTGCGGCGGATGTCCGAATATGCGGATGAAGCTCTGGCGCATCCGGCTCGCGCCGCTGAAGCCAACTGCACGGGCGACCTCTTCCAGCGATTCTCGACCTTTCTCTATTCGGGGTCGGGCTGCTTCGGCCCTCAAACGCTCGATTGCCTTGGCGGGCGTCACACCCGTTGCTGCATGAAACGCCCGTCCGAATTGGCGCGCGCTCAAATGGGCGACGTCAGCCAGCCGCTCGACTGGTAAGGGGTCTCCAAGATGTGCCCGCATATAAGCGAGTACCAAGCGGATTCTGTCGGAGTCTGGATTCAGGTCGAGCAGCGAGGAATACTGCTGCTGACCGCCCGCGCGACGATGATAAACCACCAACATACGGGCGATCGCCAGAGACGCCTCCCGCCCAAGATCCTCCTCCACAAGCGCCAAGGCCATGTCGATACCGGCGGTTACACCGGCTGAGGTCCATGCATTATCCGCCTTTATAAAGATTCGATCTGCCTCGACGCGCACGGCGGGATGCGCAGCTTGGAGTCTCGCGGCATCCATCCAGTGAGTGGTGGCGCTGACCCCGTCGAGAATGCCTGCAGCTGCCAAAACGAACGCGCCGGTGCAGACGCTTGTCGTGCGCCGGGCGAGGGCGGAGGCTTCGCGGACATAGTCAGTCACGTCTGGCGCGAGCGCGCCCTCACTCAAAGTACCACCAAGGTGTCGAGCGGCTCGTGCACCAAAGGATCTGAATTGATGGTCAGGGGAGACTCGCTCTCCACCTCTCCACCATTCAAGGACATCACCGTCAACTGGTAGGCGCCCGCGTTGTGCTTTTCGGCCCACAGGAACACCTCAAGCGGCCCGCTCAGATCAAGCAAGTTGAAGCCGGGGAAGACCAGAAAGCCAGTGCCGCGTCATGGCTGAACTCGAACGATTGTTGCAATTACAAACTTCATCAAGCCACTCACCGGCACCCCGGTCAACGCGTTCGGGCCTCGCCGCACGATCCCGCCGGCGAGGCACATGAATACGACCGTTCGGCGAAGCTCTGGGATCAGCCCGCGAAACCTGGATACTCCATGAACAGCGCAACATGCCGCGCGGCTTTGCGACCATAGGTCTTGGAGATGTCGGTCAGAGCGATGTCGAGCGCCCGCGTCGCCTGAGCTGCGTCGAGCGGCGCAAGCATGCGGTCTGCCGGCTCGGGGCCATCTGCGACAAGGTCGGGGACGACGACTTGCCATGGGCCAGCCGGAACGGAGATTTGCTCGCTGCGACCGCAGCGGCCATGGTAATTCCCGTCGTGCTATAGGCTTCCGCCGTCAGCGAGAGTGCAATTTCGTCGTCGCCTTCCTTGACCGGGATACCAATCTTGACTTGCGGTTTTGTATTGCGGTTCGGCATATCGGCATTGTCGGGATCGGATCTGAAGGCGTCGCTGTTGTGCCTTGAGTCCCAATTGTCGATGCCAACATCACGGGCGACCTCAGCAGCCTTTTCCGGGCCCGCGATCGCTTCGACAAGCGCGATAGAGGTTGGCATGGAAGCGGTGACGCCGGCGCTGGAAACGAACTTGCCGTCTGCGACATAACGGATGTTTTTCTGCCAATTTAGTTTCGGGAAAAGCTCCGCCCGCATCTCCTCGTTGCTATAGTGCGAGGTTGCCCGATGACCATCAAACAAACCTGTGTTGGCAACCGGCAAAGCGCCGTAGCAAATGCTGATGATGGTCCCACCTTTCTCGCTCTGCGCCTTAACCCATTGCAAGAGGCTGGGGCGCAATCTTTTCCAGGTTCGGGTTATGAGAGGCGTCAAACGCTGGCGTTGGCTTCGAGGCCTGCTGCGCGGTCGCCGGTCCGGCGCCAAGAGCGAGGCCGCCAACCGCCCCGATCCCGGAAATGAGTACCGTCCGTCGAGTCACATCTTGCATATGCAAGTCCTCTCATCAATGTTCAATGCAAGGACTTATCTTCCACCTTGTCGATATCGTAAAGGACGTAAATCGGTGGTTTTCGGACACGCCAATGCAGACGTGGCCCTGCCCGTTTTCTCAACGTACATAAATGCGTTGCGGCTCATGTCTGGTGGTGCTTCTTGCTCAAAAGCAGCTCCTGGATCTTCGTGATGGCGTCATCCTTGTCGAGGCCGTATGGGATCATTCCCTTCAACCGGCCGTCTGCACCGACGAGGAGTAATGAGACGGTGTGGCTCATGTGATAATCGCCGTTTTCGCTCGGCAACTTGCTGGCATGGATCATCCAGCCATCAATGACTTTTTTCATCTCTTCCGGTTTCCCGGTGATACCGGTAATACGGTCGGTAAACGCCGTGACATAGCCGTGCATGATCTCAGGCGTGTCGCGTTCAGGATCGATAGAGAAGAAATATGCCTTCAGGTCCTTACCCTCAGGTCCCAGTGTCTGCAGCCAGTCAGTCACCTCATAAAGCGTTGTCGGGCAAACTTCGGGGCAATGCGTGTACCCGAAATAAACCAGCGCCGGGGACCCATGAAAGATCGATGGGCCGACCGGTTTGCCCCGATCATCAACCAACGTGAACTGCGCCCTAAATGGCCCGGGTCGAGGGTTGTCGGCCGCAACCCAGATCATGACGGTGACGAGGAGCGCGAGAAAGACACCAGTTAGGCCAAGACCGGCAAAAACCAGCGGGTTGCGTATCATTTTCCGTGATCCTTGTGAGCGTCATGGGCGTTATGGCCACTTTGATCTTCGGTGCCCTCGACCATCACGGTGCCTTCGAAGCTCGCGAAGAGCGCAAGCGTCGCCGGATCGACATGTGCCTCGGCCTCGGCGAGCTTTGCCGATAAGGCGCTTGCTTCATCTCCTGACAGACCCATCGATTTCAGGGCACTGGCCTGCTTTAGGCCATCGCCGCTGCACAGATGGATGCTCCAGCCATCCCCCTTTTTCTTCAGCAGTGCCCGACCGCCACGGCCTTCTTGCGTCCAGCCGGCAACTGCCCAGTCCCCCTCAACGGCCACTGGACCGACCGTCAGCGGCTTGTCGACGGTTTCGAAGATGGCCTTCATTTTTGCGGGGATGGCTTCTTGCGGATCGGCGGATTGCGACTTCATGTGCATGGCTGCGTGACCGTCATGTTTTGCATGGTCGTCGTGCTTCATTTCCGGTGCTCCGCCAGCCGGTGTGCCGACAACAAACTCGATTTCGACAGTTCCCGCCTTTGCGAAGGTGAGGGTGGTCTTGACGGTTTCTCCCTCCTTGAACGGCTGTTTCACACCCATGAACATCACGTGATAGCCGCCGGGTTTCAGCTCGACAGTTGAGCCCTTTGGAATGGCAATGCCACCTTGCAGTTCGCGCATGATCATAACGCCGCCATCGATCTTCATTTCGTGGAGCTGGATCGACCCGGCACGGTCAGATGTTGCGCTCACCAGCCGGTCGTCCGTGTCGCCCTCATTGGTGAATTTGAGATAGCCGCCGCCGACCTTGGCACCTGGCAGCATGGCGCGTGCGTAGGGATGGCCGACTTCGATGTCGCCAACCCGGAACTCGTGTGAAAGGGCAGGCGAGATGAATACGAGCGTCGCGATTGCGATGGCCGCAAGTCTGGTAGTCAAGGATTTCATCGTGTTTCCTCAATGGGATCTGTTTCGATCGAAGTGGGTGAAAGAGGAAGAATGACGGGGATGCCCGACCGGGTCGGGATAAAATCAGCTTCGATGCCATAGACCGACCGCAGAATGTCCGGCGTGATAACCGTGTCGAAAGCCCCGTGGCCTACGAGCCTGCCGCCGTTCAAAAGCATGACAGTGTCGCTATGGCGGGCCGCCAAGTTGAGATCATGAACGGCGATCAGGACCAGCGCGCCGGTCCGGCCCACGTAATCCCTCAGTAGCTTGATAACGTGCATCTGGTGCCGTACGTCGAGAGCGCTGGTCGCCTCATCGAGCAGTAGTAGCTGCGGTTCGCGCAGCAGTCGCTGTGCCAGCAGCACCAATTGTTGCTGACCACCGGAAAGGGTGAGCATGCTGCGGGCTGCGAGATCACTGATCCCGAAGAAAGCCAATATCCGGGAAGCCGCCCCAAGCGTGTTATCGGCAATGTGCCAGCCGAGCTGCTCATGGCGGCCGAGCAGAATGACTTCGAGTACAGACAGTTCAGCCCGGACCTGGCACTGCTGCGGCATGAAACCGATATCGCGGGCGTCCACTGGTTTGCCGTTCCACAGAATCTCGCCTTTAGCAGGCGCCTGCCCGCTAATCGTGTTCAGCAGTGTGGATTTGCCGGCGCCATTCGGGCCGATCAATCCAACGATCTGACCAGCCGAGATCGAGGCGGAAACACCGGACAAAATCCTGGCGCGGCCATGCTGGACGTCCAAATCTTTCAATACCAGCCGGGCCATCATGTCAGGCCTCGCTGGCCACGTTTGGCGATTACGGCAAACAGCATCGGTACGCCTGCAACGGCGGTGATGATGCCGACCGGAATGACGGCTGCGGGCGAGATGAATTTTCCGAACACGGAAGCGCCGATGAGAATAATGGCTCCAGTCACCGCGGCGAGGGGTAGCGAAAAGCGGTGGTCCTCTCCGACGAGCGCGCGCGCGACATGCGGTGCGATCAGCCCAACGAAGCCAATGGTTCCGACGAACGAGACGGCAGCGGCGGTCAACAGCGCGACGATCAGGAAGGTGTGCCGCCGGATTTTCTCAACGGAAAGCCCGAGACTGCGAGCATTGGCGTCACCGAGACGCAGCGTGGTCAAGGCCCAGGTACTGCGGGCAATGAAGGGAAGGCAGGCGAATGCAATGGCAGCGGTCACCATGACGCTCGTCCAGCTTGACTTGAGAAGGCTGCCGAACAGCCAGAACACGATTTGCTGCAACACTTCCGGCGATGCTAGGAACTGAAGAAGCGACTGTAGCGACTGGAAGAAAAACAGGACGGCAATGCCGCCCAGAACCAGGATCTCAGGCGTGGCGCCACGGAGCCGAGCGATCAGGTAGACCAGTGCGCAAGCGACCAGTGTCATTGCAAAGGCGCATGCGGGGATGACGATGAAACCGGGCAGTGGGATGAGTGAGCCGAACATGATCGCCAATGCTGCACCGAAGCCGGCTGCTGCAGAAAATCCGAGCGTGAAGGGGCTGGCAAGCGGATTACCGAGGATGGTTTGCATTTGCATGCCTGCAAGACCGAGGCAGGCGCCAACAAGTACCCCCATGACAGTCTGTGGCATTCGCAATTGCCACAGGATGGTTGCAACCATGCGGTCGTCGCCGGCAGGCCCGGCGAGTAGCCCGTGCCAGACATCGACAAGCGGCATGCCGGATGGACCGGTGGTGAGATCGAGCACCGTCAGCAGGACGAGGCAAATGAGAGCACCCATAAGCACAAACGTCCGACGAGCAGTTGCGCGGCGATAGCCGTCGCGCATCCCGTCAATCTCAGCGGAGACGGATGTCATTGTCCGCCCGCTTCATAAGGCAGGACGAACACGCCATCGGCCTTTATCGGAAGCCACTTGTCATAGTAGTCGGCGATGTTTTTGGCCGGATCGATGTCCTTAAAGGCATGTGGATAGAGCTGTTTGGCGATGTACTGCGCGTAAACAAAATCGGAAAGAGTGCGTGCGCCCCCGTGGTAGATAGCAAATACCTCGCCGGATTTCACAGCTGGCAGGTCCGACCAGCCTGGGCGAGCAAGATAGGCCTTCATGCGTTCGCGGGTTAAAGCAGCGTCGGCGCCAAAGCCGACCGGAACTGATTGGGGCTTGTTTAGCCATTCGGAACCGCCGAGAAAAATCAGGTCGGGCTTCTGTGCCAGGACGTATTCTGGGCTCAGCGGCCCCCAATTGCCGATCTGACCCTTGGCGATGTTGTGGCCGCCAAGCCCATCGATCAGGGCACCCCACATTGTATCGCCGTAGGAGTTGCCGACTTCGCCAGGTCCCTTCTGCGCCAGCTCGACGTAGACCTTCTTGTCTGTAGGACCAGCCTTCTGGATGCGATTGTGAATGTCGGCCATCGCGTCTTCGTAGTTCTTGGCGAGCTTTTCGGCGCGGTCCTCTGTGCCCATTAGCTTGCCGAGCGCCAATGTCGACGCCACGTGCTTTTCGACCGTCTGGGCATTGTAATCGAGCGTCACGATCGGAATGCCGGCGGCCTCGATCTGCTTGATGCCTTCGCCAAGTGCATCATAAGACCAGGCCGCCAGAATGAGCAGGTCGGGCTTGGCCGCAATTACCTTCTCGATCGAAAACGTATTGTCTTCGGTATTACCGACATCAGGGATTGAGACGAGATTTGGTAGCGCTTTTTCATAAGCGGCAAACTGATTTGGCCGCCAGTCTCTCCAGGTGGACAATGACAGTGCGACGACCTTGTCCAGCGCGTTTGGCCCGACGATGGCGAGATAGTCTTCGTAGTAAAAACTAAGGACGATGCGTTCCGGCACTGTGGGCACTGTCACGGTCCGTCCTTTGACATCGGTGACGGTGATGTCGGCAAAGGCGCTAGCCGTGAAGGCCAGCAAGCCAAAAGTAGTGAGGAGAAGCTTTTTCACGGTTTTTCCTTAAGGTAGGGCGTGACACGCCAGGTGACGAAATAGAACGATCGGGTAGATGCCTGTTCGGCTCGTCCATCGAGCCATGCGGTTGTCACAGTCGTGGCAATCTCCCAGTGTCATCACGGTTGAGAAATGACTTGGCTGTAGGCCGTCGGGCGGCGCCCAAGCGAAGGCTGACCCGCAGCGAGGAGGCGCAATGCGTCCTCGTCGGCGATGGTGATGATCTCCGGATGTTTGAAGGCAATCAGGCCGCCGCGCTTGAAGCTGTTGAGACACCGGCTGACCGTCTCAAGTGTCAGGCCGAGCCAGTCGGCGAGATCGGCCCTTGTCAGATAAAGCGTAAATGTTGTGGAGTCCGATTGCTCACTGGCTATGCGCGCAAATTGCTGTGCGAGATCAATGAGGGCAGTTGCGACTTTTTCCGCAGCTGTTTTCCTGCCGAGCAGAATTGCGTGCGCATGCGAGCGATGCAGCATGAGGCGAAGTTCGTCTTCAATGCTTTCACGCTCGACGTTTATGTCTATCGTTTCCAAATGCGTGAATGTGAGGGCAGCGGCTCTGTAGCGTGCCGTATCCGCAAGTGCATTCCCGAAAAGGCGGCCAGCCCCTAAAACATCGAGTATCTGTCGGCGCCCGTCCGCGAGTTGTTGGAAAAGGCAAATACAGCCTTCGACAATGCGCACGGTCGCGTCCCGGCGGGTTCCCTGCAGGACTATGGTCGTTCCCGGTGAGACAAGCCTCAAGCGTGTTCCGCCGCTGGCCTCCTTATTAAGTTTGAGGCAGTCGATCGGCAAAACGGGTGAACTCGCACCCAATAAGGTTTCGTTGAACATGGAACTCGTCCGGCAGCCGTGCCGGAGATCGTCCAATCAAGGACATCTACCGGCTCAAACAAAAGAAACCGCTGCCATTGGCAGCGGCGGCTCAGACTTGATTGCTGGAAGGAGGCCCGCGGGGAAAGGCGTTCGGGGGGAAGAGCTGCCGGTAATGGGCTTCGATCCGGGAAGGCAGGTTCCCATCAATCTCTCGAAAAATCGGCTCGCCTTGGCCGTTGCCAGGCGACGGCAGTATAATGGAAGCGCTCAGCCGGCACGCTTCACAGCCGGAGCCGTAGGTGTGGTCTTGATTTTTGGTCTTTCCGTCATCGCTTGGCAGGCACAGTACGGGCAAGGACCCGTCTGGAAGGACATATTGCGCGAGTTCTTCAAAGGCCAACGATGAGGGAGCAGCAGGCAATACGGGAAGTTTATGGGCGAAACCAACGCACAGCAATGCTAGTGCGCAAAAGATGCGCACAAGTTTTGCCATTGAGGTTTTCGCATTGCTCATTCGTCAGTGTCCCTGGCAATCAATTAACGTTTTCTCGCGGATGGGGCAATGCGTCAAATGTGTCGCTTCATTGCGCGTGCACCTCTCGCGCCGGCTGGCATGCGTCCAGCGATTATTGTGATCGCAGCCGACGTCGTAGTCTCAATTCCAGTAGACTTTTAGGGACCAGACACGTCGCTTGATCCGGCGATGATCCTGCTCGATGCGATTGTTTAGATATCGGCTCTGCCGAATTCTGATCGGCTTCAGGCATTTGTGCGGCTGTTGCTGCAAGCGTGCTGAATACCGTTCCCCGGTTAGCAAAAGTTTGCAACAGAACCCGAGAGGTCGCCGATGGAATATGGTTGTTCCGTCGGCGATAGGAGTGGCTCAAACAGGTCGACTGTAAATCCAAAATTGCGCCGGCGGGATATTGCGAAGCACGAAATCAAAATGTGAAATCGTGTAGCGTTCAGGCATGGCGCACACTGGGGAGAGCGGCCCATAGGTGATCTGGACAACCGGGCGCCCGGGAGGCAGCCGTGTCAGTAAGTCTTCGATCAGTGCCACGCGCTTCTCCATCGGAAAACTTAACAGCGGAACGGCGCTGATCACGCAGTCAAATAGATCGCCACGGCGCTCGCCCAAAGTGGTGTGGAGATCAAACGCATCGCCGTTTCGGAAATCGACCCGAGGAAATCTGGCAAGTAGATCATCGTAAAAATGACGGGCGTACTCTACGGAGACGATATTGCCTGGATCAATCCCGCGATTGAGGATCGCCTTGGTGATAACACCGGTACCCGTGCGAGCTCAAGCACGGGCAAGCCTGAATCAACGTCTACGACGCTCGCCATCCGCCGCGCCGTCACATTCGATGTCGGGATAACGGCCCCGACGGCCTTCCTGTCCTTCTGCCACCCTTTGAAGAAGCGGACCTCTTCGTCGAACCTGCGGACAAGCTGGTCCTTCAAACGCAAGCGCATCGTTATCCTCCGAGCGATCAGGTCCTGCCTGAGCGCAAAACACAGCAGGCCGTTCAAGTCTGCTTCGTGCGACAAAAACAAGTCTGTTTGCGCCAGATAGTCTCTCCATCGATGAGTCATCCATGCGTGAGGCGCTGATCCGCCCGGCGACTACTCGCCTCCAAGCCCCGCGCAACCGCGCGAAGCCTGGAGCAAAGGCTCACTGAGCCGTCGCCTCAAGATCAACTTTGTCGAGAAGCATCACAGGGTTTTCAGAAGCCGCGACCAGGTCAAATACGCCAATGCCGCTTTCGGCCTTGGATCTGACCTTCAAGGTGAAGGTCCCGGGCGCGGCGACAAAGCGAGAAAGCGCATCAACCGCGCCTTGAACCTTCGGCTGACCGGCCGCAAACTGCTGCAATCCCGCGCTGGCCATCATTGTCAGCATGCCGCGCACCTGATCCTCGGTCATCTCGTTTTGTTCTGCATAGAATTTGATCCCCTTCGCCATCAGGCCTTCATCCCGGATCTTGAGCTTCAACTCTCGCGCCGTGAGACCGAGAAGCGCCACCTGGGTCATTGTCGTGTCAAAGGAGAAGAACTCCTTGGTGAAACCACCGATCAGGCCGGAAAGAGACAGACTGCCCACACCCTTGCCACCAAACGAAATGTCCTTGATCACAAGGTTCTGATTGGGCTCGTCCCAGACCGCTTCTATGTTTGAGGAGAGGACCACTTCCTCAAGGCCCAGTTGGCGCAGTTGGATGTAAACTTCGTCCGACGATTCTGCCGGCACGGGTAACCTCAGATCCTCCTGCGTAATGCGGATATCCGTCGGAATGCCATTATGGAGCTTTGTCAGCGCCAGCTCATAACTCTTGAGCGCGAAGCGGATACGTTTCGGAACGGGAATCGCAGCGCGCGCCTCCTCGGACAGGGCGGCTTCGCCTGTTTGCTGATCCGTCCCGTCCGCCTGGCCGGCGTCGGGGACCTGTGGTTCGGAGGACAGAGTATCGCTCGCCGGCTCATCGGTTTGGCTGGCCAGCCCCTGAGTATCGGCGCTTTCCGCTTCGGTCGCGCTCACATCCTCGGGATAGGCCACATCGACATCCATTCCTGCGATGCGGATCGTGCCTAATTCCGGTGCCAGTGTGGTGAATGGGAATGTTTCAAGCTGTTGCTCGTTGAGCCCGGCCATTTGTTTCAGCGCTTCGAGGGGCGAATGCCAGGAAAAGCCGGTAATGCTCGCTTCGGCGATCTTGATGGTGTCCGTATCCTCGACTATTGACACCCCATGCAGACCGACATCGAGCTTGCGGCCATCCAGTTGCATCGCCATGCGATCGACGGCGAACTTGACCCTTTTGCTCGCGTCTTGGCCGTCCTCATAAGGCGCATCGACCTTGAAGCCGAGCAACTGCATGTCACCCTTACCGACCATATCAACAACGGACAGAAGCCGGCCAACAAACGCCTGACGGTCCTCCGGGGCAAGCTCGTCGGTACTCGTAATGGACTTCAGGTTCTCCAGCGTTTCGAGAAGTGGCTCGGCCGGCATGCGCATGCTGAAACCGTTGCTGCGTAGTTCGTCATAGGCGAAGTGCACCTTGCCGTCCGAGAGGGCGATTGCCTTGACGGAAAGGGGACCGTAGAGCAGCTTCGCTTCCTTTTCTTCGGGGCCTGCCTTTTCCGTATACAGCCTGGCCATGTATGCCGCATCGAAGTCCTGACCCGCTACAGCGCCGGTCGATCCGGTCATGCGCTCTTTGTTCGTTACCCCTTCGACATTGGGGATGTCCATGGCGATATCGAAGCTGGCGCCAGCGGCGGAGTAGCGCGCAATGCGGCCATTGGCGATGTCGTCGAGGGTGACGTCTTTATAAACCATCTTCTGTTCGCTGTCGGCGAGGGACTGGATGATGATGACCTCGGGTGCCGATATGCGCTCTGCAGCAAAGCGTTCGATGCGCCTCGACACAGAGGTTGCGCTGTTGCCGCTGAAGGTCTCGGTCGCCGCACTGCCGTCGAAAGCGGGGTCTTCGATGCTTGCATGCGCTATTGAGATCTTGCCCGTCGCCAGCTCGACGTCGAGGCCATTCAATTCGAGCCTGCCATTGAAGAAAAGATTCTTCAGCCGTCCGTCGATCGCCGCGATACGAACATTGGTGCCGTCGGCAAGCGGCAACGCCACGTTACGCAGATGAATTCGTCCGAGAAAGTCCACTTCGACGGAGTCCGCCGTGCCGCCACCCTCAGCAACAAATTCGACGACGTTCCGCTCGAACACAGTCTTGATCCCGACGCCCCCTGCAACAACGACCGCGATGACCGCGACCGCCCCCAAAAGTGCCCTGCGCCAACCCCTACCTGCCTGCTTCACGATACTCGTCCTCTCACGACCTTAAATTGAAACTATGTGCACGCCTTCTAGGTGCACTCAGATGTCTTCGCAAGTCGGGCGGCAGGGACCATCGACTGCCATACAGCTCGACGCACACGACTGGCTGCGCCATCGGCGCAGCCAGTCTTCTTTACTTCCACTGCGTCGCGTCGCCGGCGGCACAGCCATACGGTGGCAGGGAACTGGCGAAGGTGGTTTTGAGTTTGTCGCAACCCCAGCTGTTGATCGGGCCAGGCATGGCATTGTTCAGCGTGATGCCGATTTCATCGTAGGGGCTGTCGGTGTTGCTGACATAGCGATACCAGCGGAAACCGGTAAGAACGACGACCGCAAGAACGATCGTCAGCAGCAGGCGAACCAGTGTTTTCATATTTTTTCCTTTCAATGCACGTTGCCGCTTAGCACTCACTTGTCGGAGCTGAAAGCTCCGCCGCCAACGCCAAGGCGACTTTTTTGAGAAATAAACAACTGCAGGACGAGGCGACGTAGTGAGGCGTGCCCATCCGAAATCCGGTCCCGGCGCGCCAGTTACGACATGGGTTCCATCCCGCTCATGATCAATCCCGTAATAAGCAGCGTGGGCAGGCTCTGTGCCAACGTTACCATTCCAAGCCAACGGGGGCGCTTGCCGAACCCCCAGTAGATACCATTGCAGACGCTCGAGACGAGATTTCCGGCCGCAAGGACGAGGAGCCCCAGGACAGATCCAAGATTGGGAAAGAAGCCGCCGCCTGAAGGGCTCATGATCAGGAAAGCGCCGAGCAAAATACCGCCGCTCAGCGCGAGGACTGAAAGGACGGCACAAACAGCAAGTGCGAGACTTCTCATGCGCTCGACGGTCCAGGGAATGAGGGGTACATAGCGGATCGGCCGCAAGTATCGGCAAGCCAGTGATCGTCGTAAAGTGAGCTTTCGCTCCGGCCGGGACTGCTGTTTGCACCCGGCCCACCAGAGAATTATTCGATCTTCAGTTCCACAATCAATTGGACTGGAAGATCGGCGCTTATGGTGGACGCGTGGCCCCTAGCAAATGACATTTCGCCCTCTTGCCATATATCGAATTCCGTGTCGACCCGCATCCCGTCGCGATCGAGTACGGCCCAGGAGAAATCCTGGCCGCCGCCTTTCCGCACGGACCAGCCTGCAGCCGCCCAGGCTTCGATGACCGCCCGCCAGCTTTCTTCCGATATCCCGGAAAGACACATCTAATCAAACATTGCCATTCCTTCCATCCGGTAGCGGAGCTGATACAATGCCTGGCTGTGGCGCTGGTGCAAGGTTCAAATTGCAATAGTTTCCGCCTATGTGGTTGCGATCGAAAACAAGCTATTGATCATCCATGCCGCACAAACATAACGCCGCGCGCCGTCATCACATTGGGAAGATGAGGTTCAAGGTGACGAACTGGGCCGAGTATCATGCGGGTCTGCGCCAACGTGGCAGTCTGACCTTTTGGGTGACGTCGGGGGCTGTTGACGGTTGGGCTGCGCCACGACGCAAGACAAAAGGAGGCCAGCCGCGTTATTCGGATCTCGCCATCGAGACGGCACTGACGCTGGGCTTGGTGTTCGGACTGTGGCGGCGGCAGAGCGAAGGATTTTTGAGCTGCGTGCTTGCGCTTATGGGGTTGGATCTGCCGGCGCCTGACCACACAACACTCAGCCGTCGGGCAAGAACCTGGCCCGCGTCGCAATTGTCAACCTCTGCCGGATGGTCCACTTCACGTTCTGGTTGATGGTGCCGGGTTGAAAATCTATGGCGCACGCCAATGGCTGGAAGAAAAGCATGGTGCCAGATCCCACCGTAGCTGGCGCAAACTGCATCTTGCGCTTGATGTCGATAGTGGCGAGGTCATTGCTCATAGCCTGACAGATCAGGACACGAGCGATGTCTCGCAGGTGGGAGCCGTTGCTCGGCCAAATTAAGGCTGAGATTGGCCAGTTCACTGGCGATGGCGCCTATGATGGAACTCCAACCTACAATGCGGTCCTTCGCCACAGCGTGCAAGCAGGGACGCTGAGCCGCCAAACCAACGGGACTGTCATGTCGCATCAATCCAGGCCGATGGTCGGCTGAAATGGCAGGCGGCCATCGGTTACGGCAAGCGGGCTTTGGTAGAACAGCGATGGGACGCTACAAGGGAATCATCGGCCGGCGTTTGCGTGCCCGTTCATTCCCCGCTCAGCAGACAGAGGCTGCTCTGGTGTGGCCGCTCTTAACCGAATGCTCGTAAGCGCACGCCCGAGATCCGTTCGTTGCAAGCCAGTGACGGCAACACGAAATGACCAACCCCATCAAAGACTAAATTGCGACCACTTGCCGAGCCGTGCACCAAAGCCGCTCTACGCTGCAAAGGCGACGGGCCGGGACTGCGTGAGAAAGCCGCGAGCAGTCCGACGATCCGGCGAAAGCGCGAGCCTAACCGCAGGAAATTTGCTTTTCTGTTAGTCTGACCGCCTTCCATCGCTTCCGCGCCTCGTGAGCCCCTCGACCCATATCTAACCGGACCCATGCCTTGAGCGCATGGCCGACCTGAGACCTTGTGTCTTATCGGCCGGCGATCAACAGCCTATATTCCAAACATCGAAATGACGTTAGAACCAAGGCAAGGTTGCTGGCGTCAAGAGACCTCACGAAAGGGGATCATCATGAACGTAGCACGCTCTTTCAATAACTGGCGCAAGTATCGTCAGACCGTTACTGAACTTGGCCGCATGAGCTCGCGCGAACTGCAGGATCTTGGCATCGATCGCGCCGACATCCACAGCGTTGCCCGCCAGTCGGTCGCTCGTTAAGCGGCTTTTCCCAGGCCATCTTGAATGACACTACGCCCGCTGATGACGCGGGCGTTTCTGTATCTGGCCTGCCACGAAGCCATGAGTTGGAGATTTCTCGCGTCAGGAAGGGTCCGAGCCTCGCCTGCGGCCGCACCAACGCCTTGCCTCGCCACCCTTTGGGAAAGGGCTCCTGACGAGGGCTTATTCGTTCCGTTCTTCAAGGATTTCTTCGTTGATGTCGCGACCACGTGCGAACACCCCGAGGATTAACACATCATCTCCGCGCACCGAGAACGCCACGCTGACGCTGTGCCGGTATCCAATGATGCGTAGGCCGGAAGTCCGGCTCTCCCGGACCGTACCTCGCTCCGGAAATGTCTCCAGCCCCTCGATGAAGGTGATCACGCCGTCAACGTAATCGCCGGCAATGCGGTCGCCTGCCTGCATGGCTATATCGGCATAGAGAGTGTCGAGTTCTGCTTCCGCCTGCGGGTGATAGATTATGCGATATGCCCTGGCTATCTGGCGTTCGTCGCAATTCGGCGCTTGGCCTTAAAGCGAGCGCGGACCGCCTCGGACGGGATCCCGATCTTGGGATCTGCCATCAGCTGATCATAGCGACCTGGGATTTCGTCGTTCAGCCAGCGTTCGCGGGCTGCATCGCTGTCCTCCAGCAGACGCAGCGCGGCCCGGACCACTTCACTGGCGTTGCTGTAGCGGCCAGATTCCAGCTGTTTCTTGACGAATTCCTCGTAGTGCTTTCCAAGCGCGACGTTTGGCATGAGCGGCCCTTTCATACTTACACAGTATGGGCGACTCATCGTTTTTGGCAATAGATGTCAATCTTGGACATGACGCATCCGTGGGACGAGAGCGGAGGCGTCTCCGCATCGCGCCAACCTTTCCGGGTGGATCCAGGTAGACGGTCTGGACTTTCAGCGCGTCGAAGACGGCTGCATATCCGCCAGGTCATCGCTTATGAGACTGCAATATCCGCTGGCACTTTCGCGTCAGCCGGACCCGGAGCACCGCCGAGCTCGACCCCTGGACTAATGTCACCGCGTACGTACGACCAAAGACTGAGGCGCGCGGGTTGGATATCGGCCAATATACCCCCGAATGGCAAAACCCGGAGCAAGTCATGCTGATGAAAGCCGATCCGACCTGGTGTCTCTTCCTCGAGCGCATCCATCCAACGTCCCTCGACGAGGAGTTTACTGCGATCGAATTCGAATTGGCTTTTGCCATCAACATCCGGGCAGCCCTGCGGCTGGTGGAAGCCACGCCTGCCTGTCGCCGTTTTGCCGATGTCGCGATAAGCAACGCGGTCAAATATAGCTGTTTATGCTACAGCAAGAGAGGCACCGGGGTTCTGGCCGATGCCCAACGCGCAATCGACGAGGCATTGTGGCGCTTCATAACGGAGCTGGGGAGTTGTAAACTGAAGGCGAAGGCCAACCCGGAACGCACCTCTGTCTACTCGACCCAGATAACCGATCGCCGGCATGCAAAGCCTGCGATTTTGCGACCGAGAAGCCATATCGCCGTCAGACCGGGTGAACAGTTCTGAAATCTAAGGACGCCCGGTCGCCCCGCCACAAAGCCTGCATCCCTTAACTGCAACACATTAGCGTATAGCAAGGCTAGTTTCGTTCTTTTCGTGCTCGTAGAGCTGATCCATGCTCAGGGAGGCGACTTCGGCAAAAGGAGCCTGGTTCGCTACGCGGCCTTCGCCGAGAATGACGACGTCGTCGCAGAAAGAGATCGTGCTACGGTGGTGGCTGATCACGATGGTCGTGCGGCGACCGGCCCTTGATCTGAGGGTCTCGACGATGGCTGCTTCCGACAGGCCATCCATGGCGTTTGTCGCCTCGTCGAGAATAAGGATCTCGGGATCCCGCACCAGTGCTCTTGCCAACGCTATCCGCTGGCGCTGCCCCGCCGATAGACTGGCCCCACGGTAGCCGACGATGGTTTCGTACCCTTGGGGCAGTTTTTCGATAAATTCGTGTGCCTCGGCAAGGCTGGCAGCACGCGTTGCGTCGGCGATCGAGGCGCTCTCGCCATAAGTGATATTTTCAAAAATGGTCCCATCCACCAGTTCGAGATCCTGGCTGGCAAGGGCAATCTGGCGCCGCCACTGCGTGGGGTTGATTCTGTCCAGCGGTAGCCCATCAACGAGAATATGTCCCTGATCGGGCTCACCAAATCGACACAACAGATTGACGATCGTCGTTTTCCCGGTACCTGACCGACCGATGATCGCGGTCGAGCAACCCTTGCGGATTTCAAACGTGGCGGCACGCAGCACGACCGGTCGCTCGCCTGAGCCGGGATATTTGAAGGTTACGTTGTCGAATTTGATCTGTTGATGCAAGCCGCGCGCCGGTTCGTCGCCTGCCGGCGGCGGCGGTTTGTCGGAAGAATCCAGCAGCCATCTGACCTCTTCCAAGGAACCGCTCCAACCCTGCATTTGGCTCCACGCCAGCTGCAGGGCACGCATGTGCGGCTGCAACCGGTAGAGCAGGACGACAAAAGCCACAATGACGGGAAAGCTCACGCCCAGAAGCCATGCGCTCACGACCGCCGCCAGGAAAAGCGCCGAGTGCAGCACTTCGGTCAGCGGCGGCAGAGCGCCCTGCCTGGTCTGAAGGACGAACCCCGCCTTTCGTACTGCATCAGATGCGGCATCAAAGCCGGCCTTTTCCCGCGGTTCCTGCCCGAACACACGGATCAGCCGTCCGGCGTGGACGAGGTGAAGCATCCTGGCGGCAAGTTCGCTGTTGAGCGATGTGACAGTGCGGCTCGGGGCTTTAAGGCTCGCCGACAAAATGACGTGTGCGAGCTGGACGAGCACAAGGCCAAGCGCGACGCACAACGCCATTTGCCATGAAAGAAGCAGCAGAAAGCCGAGCAGAATGACGGCAGCCGATGCATTCACGGTTGCCGTAAGGACAGTTTGTATCGCGTCCGACGTTCGCCAGGACTCGTTGGAGATTATATTCAGCAACCTCCCGGGACTCTGTTGCAGGAAAAATGAATAGCCAATCCGCAAAAACTGATCTGCAAGTGCGCTTCGTATGGCATGGCTGGCTTTGCCATAGATAAAGTTCGTGAGGATGGTATTCGCAAATGCCAGGATGTTCTTCAGCGTAATCAAGGCCAGGACGGCAATGGAGATCACCATCAACCGTTCTCCGTCATCGAAGCCCGATCCAACCTGCTCGAAGATGGCAGAAAGTCCGCCTGCGCCCGCTTTGTCCTGTTGGCCGGCGATAATGCTAAGCATTGGAATAATGAGACCAATACCTGCGCCCTCAAGCACCGCGCTACACAGCCCCAGAACAACGACGGCCGCAAGCAGGCGCCAGTGTCGACCCTCCAATGTGCGGCGCAGGACCTGAAAGCCCGGAAGGAATTTCAACATGACCGATGTTACCTCAGCGAACGAGTTGTCTGTTTGACCGTGTCATTTCGGGGGGCTGCGCCCGTCTGGTTATGGCAAGGCGTGCAAACTTGGCGGCGCCAAGCACATTCATGAATACGATCGGCCAGTGGGACAGCAAAACCTCGGGATCGAACCGAGGACCGCCCACCAGTTCTCGGCAAGCAGATCTGGTGGTCCAGCAAAAATGGCGAAGCAGCCAAGGAGCCTTAAGGAGGTGTTTCAAACAAAGCGCTCCATTCCCAAGGCTGTAACTTCGGTGAAGCCTTTCGATCGCCTTGCGGGTGCTGCGGCCATGATAGTGGCGGACTGTCATGTCGGGAACATATTCAATCGGAATACCGAGTTGGAAAGCCCGCACCAGGTAATCGGTGTCCTCAGCCGATTGCAGTGGGCTGCCGGCTCCGAGCCGTTCGTCGAAATAGCCGACCAGGAACGCAACGTCACGGTGCATTGTCATATTGCAACCCAATATGAAGCCGCCAGGATGGATATCGGGGGTAAATCGTGCGGGCGTGGGCGACCGCTTGATCGTGAACGGCAGATCACGTGGGCTGCCGAGTTCAACACGGCCGCCCCGAATGGTACGGCGCTCGCCGCTGGCATAGTGCTGCTCCAGATCCTTCAGGTAGCGCTTGTCAATTTCACAATCGTCATCGATGAAAATCAGAATCCGGCCGCGCGACCGCTCGATACCTGCATTGCGGGCGGCGGCCAAGCCGGGGCGCCGCTCGGTCACGATCGTCATCGGAATAGTCGAGGTTGCGGCGATCTGGATCAGCCGTCGAGCCGTATTATCTGTTGAGGCATTATCAACCACCACGAGTTCGCTTGTCATTGAAGCATGGGACCGACAGGCCGCTTCGATCGACCTGATGCAAGCGTCGAGAGCGCCCGCCCGATTGCGTGTGCAGTCGATGAAGCTTGCCAGTGGTTCGCGCCTGTTCACGGCCGAAGTTTCCGTGACAATCAGGTTCAAACGCTCTCGCACGTTTTCGGGAGATTGCGCCGCCATTCTAGACAATACCTTGATGTGACAACACCGTCTTGGCGGGGACGGACTGCAAGTACCGCGCCAGCGCATCAACTCGCCTGGACGCCTCAAGTGAGATGCGACTGCACCACGGCGCGTAAGCGCCGGTACGCAGGCCGTAGCGCTCGCGCCGTCTGATCATGCCCCATTTCCCGGTCCGAGAAAGATAATCGTGCGTCAGTTGCGGCCGTTCTTCATCGCTGATGAGTTGGTAGAGGAAATAGAAGAAGCACAGAACGCCGTCCTCGTAGCTGGAGGACATCGCCGGGCGAGAGGCGACTTTTTCCTCGAGAGACAGGATGCACTCGGCAGCGCGCCGCACCGTGCTCGGCGTCACGGCGACACCGATGTCGTTGAGGGCGTCCGGATCATCCAAGAAAGATTCCCGCTTGAGGTTTTCGGTGACGATCCTTAAATGGGTTCGCCGCATCTGTCGTTTATGCTTGTTTGTGACGCTGTTGCCGTGGATGCGGTAGGCAACCAGGCTCTCATCGATCATGGCAGCGGGAAAACGACCGGTAATCCGCCTGAACAGATCGAAATCTTCCGCATGCACATAGCTTGCGTCATACGCGAGCATGTCCTCCGGTATGACGTTCCTGTTGTACATCACCGTCGAGTGCATGAAGATGGTGAAGAACATCGACAATATGTGCCAATTTCCGGACTGATAGATCGAATTGGGTGTACCCCGGATCATTCTATCCCCAATGAGCCTATCGACGCCGGTACCGCTCACTGCAATGTCAGGCTGCATCTTAAACAATGAAACCTGGCGTGAAAAACGCGTAGGGTAGCAAATGTCGTCCGCGTCCATCCTGGCCACGAGATCGCCCTTGGCGATGGCCAAACCCTCGTTCAAGGTCGCGATCAGACCGCGGTTCTCCCGCGACACAATGGAGATGCGATTATCGATTTCCTGATACCGACGCAGAATCTCCAACGAGCCATCGGTCGAGCCATCGTCGATTGCTACGACCTCCAGGCGATCGTGATCCTGACGCAGAATGCTTTCCAGCGCGGCAGCAAGATAAGGTTCGCCATTGTAGACAGGCAATAGGACGGAGACCAATTGAACGGACATGGTTTCAGCTCGCGTGTTTATTGAACATCAGAGGTTTGGAAAGCGCTGTCGCGGCCAGGATTATCGCGCGCCTGGATAGTGGAGCGGTGGCCCCTTCTGCCGTCAACCCGATAATCGGGATCGCCTGCTTGTGCGAAGGATGCAGCAGGGCTGTCGTTTCTCGGTGCGATATAAGGAAAGTGGCGCTTGAGCAAATTGAGCCGCTTTTCGAAGACCGACCAGGAAATCGCGGCAAGTATCAACGTGGCAGCACCGGCGACCAAAAACCGGCCAGGACCCTGCTCAGAAACATTGACAGGAATCCAGGGTTGAGCCTTGACGACTACGGAGAGAACGATCGGGTGGAAGAGGTAGACACCATAGCTTATGCGGCCCAGTGCAGTTAGCGGGGGAAGTTGAAGCAGCCGGCCGACATATCCTCCAAGCCCCACAGCACAACAGCCGACAAGCATCGTCAGCGGCACCAGGGGAAGAACCTCGATGCCGATCCAGGTTGCCCACTCAAATGCGGGCGTCATCGGCGCCAATTTCAGCCACAACAGAACGACAAAGGCAGCAGCAAGCGGCGCCCAGCTCAGCATCAACCATTTCGGCCAGGCCGGCGTTCTGGCGCGGTAAACAGCCAGGAGTGCGCCGGATACAAGGGCGTCCATCGACGCGAAAGGGATGAGATCACGCATGAGAGTGGGCGCCCCGGTTACGGGCCAGCACAAGCGGTATGCCAACGAACATGCGATGACGGCGATGCAAATCCGCTCAATCGAGCGGCGTGGCGCAAACAGGATCACCAGAGGCCAGGCGACATAGAACTGTTCCTCTATGCTCAGGCTCCAGGTGTGACACAGAACCCAGGGGTTCCACTCATTTTGCAGCGCATACCAGAAGTTCGACAGATAGAGAGCGTGCCATGGCAGGTTACCTCTGGCCCCTTCAAGATTGACAATCCAGACGAAAGCCAACATGGCGAAATACGGGGGGAATATGCGCAGCGCGCGGCGCGCATAGAATGATTTCAATGCAGTGGATGGCTCGTAACGATCTGCGTGACGCGCGTCCAGAAGAACCCGCGTTATCAGAAATCCGCTGAGCACGAAGAACAGCCGCACGCCGAGGTGCCCCCATGGAGATCCGTCGTCGGCAAAAAAATGGGCATATAACACCATCGTGACGGCAATGGCCCGAAGGCCATCCAACTGCCGGTCGCGTGTATTCGGCATATGCACCTCTCGGCGATCAGTCTTGATCAGGCGTTCTCCTCGATAGTGCCACTCCCCAGTGCCGCTCTTGCCGCCCATTGTATTTTCCGTTTTCCGTTTTCCGCGTTCCTGGAGACAGGTGAAGCGTTTAGGTCGACCCTGAGACTTTATGGAGAATTCGGCCGAACTTTGTCCAGCAGCACGTTGATCAGCGTTTGGTCACATAAGCATCTAGTCCGTCGTGTCCAGAGTGTCTGACGTCGGGTCCGGAAGTGTGTCGCGGATTTGATCGATTTTGCCGAACTCAGGCCCGACGCCAAGGATATCCTTGGCCCTATCCAGAGTGTCGTCGGTTACAACACCTTCCTTCGTGAAGCTCGCGAGCGCGTCGCGCAATGCCTCATCGCTTAGGTTCGGATCAGTCGGAATGACGTCCGTGCCATTCTCAGCTTCGAACTCCGCATAGGCGATTGCATAGGCTGAAACCGCCGCCATGCGAGGATCATTCGAGTTTAGATATGCGCGATAGTTGCGGTTGAGCGAGTTTATTCCGGCAGTGTTAGAGCGAGCCGCCTTCAGGTTTGCCGTCTTTGTCGTTTTTTCCGCCCTGATTGCATTGTCGGATTTTTTCCCGAATGTGAAAAACGACTTCAGCGTCGGAGTGCGGGCGGTGCGGTCAGCCTTTCCTTTTTTATCTGAGCGGGCGTCACCCGATTTACCGTGGTCGGAGCTCGCGCTACTGCCGCGGCCTCCACCGCTGCCGTTGCCACGTCCGCCTCCGCCGCCGTTACCGTTGCCATCTTTTGCGTAGGCTACTCCTGTCACGCCGAATGTGCCGATTGACGCTGGGGCCAGCGCAATGGTCAACGCGACGATGCTACGGCCGATTATTTTCGTGATAGACATAAGTCTCTCCATTCAACTTTCGCGAGCCATTCTGGAAGGACGGGTCACCTTCAGTGTAAGACTAGTTGGTGCGGGGGATCGCTTCTACCGGCCCCAGACCATTACTGTTGTGTCTAGGACCTAGGTCTGGTCGATTTTCCGCCAAAGGTCCGACACGCATCCGAAGGAAAAGGCGCGCCACTGACCATCCACCGGTCACCGGTGCCGCATATGTCCTCCTCGGATAGCCACAATGCTTCGGCTACATCACCGGCGAAGTGGTGGCAGTCATCGAAGGTTACTGAACGGCATTGTCAACCATCGTCAGGATGGTCTGATAAAGCTCTTCTTCGGCCTGTCCGACCGTCATGTCGTCCGATCGCAATAGCAGTAGGAGAGGGATCCGAGCGCGTTGCCCAG
>NZ_JAFCXE010000018.1:0-136527 GCF_049897905.1 Pararhizobium sp. PWRC1-1
TGATTGCAGGGGCGTAGCCTCCACGACCTTCTGCGTCTCCACACTCGAAACCGTATCGCCGCGCTCGTCCTTATAGGTGCTCATGGGATGTTCCTCGTTTACACCTCTTGTAACCAATGGGGTGCTGAATGTTCCACCGCCTTCAGTAGCCTGCGGAATCCGACATCCGTCCGATCTCCTCGAGAAGATCGTCGGAAGATGAATACGCCCCTCCAGATGGTGCGAAGACAGTAGTACAGCGGGCAGTTCTACGCTCTGAGAGCCGACACTCGCGAACTTGGCGATAACGCGCGCGCATCTCTGCGATATCTATCTCGCCGTCGATCCAACGCTGCGCCAGCATCATGAAATCTGCGTCACCGTCGATTGGGCTGCCGGATGCGCCGGCCTTCTCGATCAGATGTTGCATGAAGGCTTGCCGGTCGGTCGTGGTCATGTCTCTCTTTCAATTTCCAGATACAGTCCGATTTCGATGTTGAGCACCGGCGGCTTCAAGCAGGTTGAGAGGCTGAGAATGCAACGCGTCACAGGGCGATAACGCTTCGCTCGAGGACAGCCTCACTTGAGACCGGTCGCTGCGGTCTGCGATCACTTCATAAGGCCTGCGGCCCGAAGGGCTTTCTCGATCGTCTGCTGGATTCCCGTTCCATTTTCTGAAGCATATGGCGATTGAAAGGTACTCGCGGGCGGCTCGTGCGACTTTCCGGGATCAAGGTTCACCCGTTTTTCGAAGGATGCGATCAAGCCCCAGGAGCGGGCGATGTGCTGGGTCGAGGAGATTCCGACATCCAGCATATAGGGGCCAGCTTTGCCATAGCCCGATGGAACGTCGATCGGCGTTCCATGTCCCATCCCACCCAGCTGGTAGAGCTCAAGAGCTTCCCGCCCGTCCGCACCTTTCCAGACGGTCCTTTGATGGCGGTTGGTCCGTTCGGTTACGGGCGGGTGCTGCACCCCATGCACGCTGCGCCACTGCTCAATAATAGCAAGAGCATTCGCGGGGACGACCGTATGGTCGTTGGTGCCTTGCCAGACCGATATCGACGGCCAAGGTCCCGTATGGGGCGACGCAGACCGAAGAAGCGCTTGGAGGCCATCCGGTCCCGGTAGGCCATGGCCGCGCATGCGGTCAAACGCTTCCGAAACCTTCGTCGCAGTACCGTAAGGAAGGCCCGCAATGATTGCGCCACCTGCAAAAAGCTCCGGATGCGTCGCGAGCATGACGTTCGCCATCGCTCCACCTGCCGACAGCCCGGTGATGAAGATGCGGCTCCGATCAATGTCGTATTGCGAGGTTACAGTTTCGATCATCTGACGGATGGTAACCGCCTCTCCCTGGTCACGCCGGAAGTCGCCGGGCTCAAACCAGTTGAAACAGGTGTTGGCATTGTTGCTCCGCGTCTGCTGCGGGAATAGCACTGCGAAGCCATAGTCGTCTGCGAGGCGAGACCATCCTGAGCCCTGGTCATAGGCACTAGCGGTCTGAGTACATCCATGAAGAACCACGACCAGTGGCGCGCGCGGCATGAGCCCCTTTGGGATGTGAATTTTCGCCTCGAGGCCACCGCGGTTGGAACCGAACGGTCCGAGATCGGTCAGCCTGTCATCGAACAGCGGGGAGGGACCGTGGGCCGAGCGCAATTTGCTCAGTCGTTCAATCGTGTCGGAAATGGATCGCATCTGGTGCTCCTAGCAGCCTGAGGCGAGAACCGCCCGATCCCCAACGCACCATGTGCCAGAAGGTTGCTGCGCTGCACAAATAATTAACGGCAAAAGCATTATTTTTGTCCGTGAGCAAGCGCCCTAGAACTTCGGCCACGAACCCAGACGAGGGCCTGTCACTCCTCGGTCAGTTGAAGGGCGAACCTGCGGGGGCGGCAGAATGGGAGTTCGGCTTAATGCAGAATCTTGGCCTGCAGTATGGTTTCCATTTGGCCACTGGGCGATGGTCGACGGAACTTAAGGACCCCCGATCGATGCAACTCGGCCAGACCTTCTTCGATCGGAATGTTGTTTGCCGTCAACATGAGCTTCACATCATCAATGGTCTGGGATTGCGAGCCGATGGCAACGGCATCGTTTTCCAGGCGTGTCAGGTAGTAATGCATGCCGTTCGTGCTCATGTCAGCAATCCCGTGTTTGGCGATGCGGTCCGGCGGCATCATACGATAGTCGGCTTGATCGAGGGAACCGATGTCGCCCGCTCTTCTGCCTGCTGGTCGCCGACTTCAACCGGGAGCGTCCCTTCGGGTTTGAGACCATCGACCGCCTTCGGAAGATCGCGCGATACCTGATGAGGATTTCTTCCTGCGACGGCCCGGTTCGTGCAGCAATGTCTTTGAGAACACCAGGACCGAGAGCCTCGGACAGCGTTCGGTATCGATCTCGGAATGTGGGCCATCCTGGACCCACGACTTCGCCGTCTCGCCATGGCCGGTTTGGCTAAACTGGTCGAGCAGGCCACCGAGCCCGCCGCTCAGGATACCACCTGCGCCGGCGGTTCCCCGAAGCAAGTCGCCAAGGCCTTCTCCCCCCGAGTACCACTCAGTCCATCCAGCAAATCGCCCGTGCCGCCCGACTGCCGTGCAGTCGCTGGATCGCTCGCGGACGTTCCACTGGGAACCGCGCTGCGCCAGGGATTCCCAGCGAGACCCTCGAGCATTGCAGCTATTTTGTCCCGGTTTTTGAAATCCGGCGACGGCGAGGACGCTGAGAAGTGCGGTCATTGCGCTGCGCGACATAATGATCTCTCGTATTTCGTGAACTGCTCATCAACTCGATCGGCGGCCGCATGTTCCGTCAGGAGATTAATGTTGGGGATTTCAAAAGTTTTCCCGCTGGGGCCACGGCGATTGGAACCTTCACGACCTTCGAAAGTTGTCTGACCCGAGGATCATTTCAGCGATCCTGCAAGGAGATAACCATGAAGAATATGCTCATCGCAACGGCGGTCATCGCTTTTTCCGCAACGTCGGTATTTGCACAAACCGCGACCCCCACGCCGAATCCGGATGGCGACACTCCTGCAGTTGCGACGCCTTCCGACCAGAACGCCACCGCACCTGTAGAAGGCGCGAACAGCTTCACGGACAGCCAGGCCAAGGATCGTATCGTCGAAGCCGGGTATTCCGACGTCACAGAGCTGAAGCTCGACGACAAGGGCGTCTGGCAGGGTAAGGCCACGAAGGACGGCAAGGCGGTGATGGTGTCGTTGGACTACCAGGGCAACATCGTCGCCAAGTAAGCGCAACCAAGAACAACAACAAGGAGAAACACCATGACGAAGACAGTCACAGGACTATTTGACACCTATTCCGATGCGACATCCGCAGTCGACCAGCTTAAAGCCGCGGGCATTTCAGATAGCGACATCAGCATCGTCTCGAACAATGCGGATGGCGGCTATACGGACAACGAAAATGATGTCGGTGACGACGCCGGCACTGGCGCTGGCATTGGTGCTGCAGTTGGTGGCGTCGGCGGTCTGCTGACAGGTCTCGGCATCATGGCCATTCCAGGTGTCGGCCCGGTCGTTGCCGCGGGCTGGTTGGCTGCCACGGCTGCCGGTGCTGTCGCTGGTGCGGTTGTTGGCGGAGCTGCTGGCGGCCTGATCGGGGCGCTGACGGATTCAGGTGTCGATGAGCGCGATGCCCATGTCTATGCGGAAGGCGTCCGGCGCGGCGGCACGCTGGTCACCGCCAAGGTTGACGAAGGGCGCGCCGCCGAGGCCGAGGCAATCCTGCAGCGGTCGAACTGGGTCGATCTGCCGGCCCGACGGAGCGCGTACGAAGGACAGGGCTGGACCGGCTTCGATCATGCGTCCGAACCTTATAGCCAAGCGGAGATCGACGCAGAGCGCGCTCGATACGCGGGCCGTGCCTCTTCGGTCTAATTTTTCCAGGGTTCAGGGCCGCCATGCGGCCCTGAACACCGATTGCTATCTGCGTGGCGGAGGTGTTCCAGCTCTTCTTTAGTTTCTGAGCGTCAATAACACTCTACGGTGGCAAGGCATGCCTCAATCATACCGGAATTAAAAAGGCATCGGTGCCACATAAATTGGCTTGCAACCGTTTTGTCATAGTCCACATCGATAGGCTTGGAGCCGATGGTGGTGGTAATCTGGCCGCATCGGAAGAACAGTCTCCTTTTGGATATGGCGCGTGTTCGCAAGGCAGACTGCGGCAGCGCGAGTCAGGCTGTGCTTGATAGCCGTCTCACTCCTTCAGTTCTGAACCCATGGTTGACAGATTTTCAACGCGGCAATCTGGGCAAACGAACACACCAATCCGGTATGGTCTCGAATCTAAATCGGTTCAATTCATCTTTTCTTCGTCAGCCTGATTGGTATCGTGTCCGGCGTATGGTGCAGAATTGAGGGTGGATCGCGCCAAGGCAGACGCTTTGCAGGAAGCACCGAAGCTGCTGCAGAAGCCGCTGGAGTGCTGGCTGACCTAGCCACCCACCGCCTTCACGTAGCAGAGACTTGCGTTTCGAAGCAGGGGCCTTGCGAACCGCCGAACAACTGATGGGTGCTATCCAAGGCGTGAACGCTGCAGTCGATTACATGACCGTCCGTGTTGATGGTATCGTAGAGAACCACGCCAACAAGCCACTGCCGCGACGCACCACATAGAACCATGATAACTTGCCGCCAACTATGGCGGACCTAACCCCCTATCCCTAACCGGGCAGGCGGTCCTTTATTGTTTTGCGTTTGGTGCAGGCGCCGACGAATCCAAAGCCGAAACGAAAAACCCTCCCGCATTTCTGCAGGAGGGTCTGGGTTATATGTCCAGCCGCTTGGGTGTTCCGCCTCCAAGCTCATGCTAATGTTGCCATCAAGCGGTTAACGAAAGGTTAACGGCGTCAGTCGATGACCTCAGTTTCGCCATCCACCTTCGTCCACGTCAGCGACCACTCGTCAATGCTGCCTTCGGCGTGGTGATAGGTGCCATGGTCGGACACTTCCGCGTCCAGCGTGACGAACTCCGGCGGCGCGACGCCGGTAAGATCCATGACGCGCAAATAATCGCATAGCTCCGCCAAGTCCGTGACATGCTGAACGTCCTTGCGGCCGGGCACTTTGATGGCCCAAGCATAGACCGTCATGGCTTTTCCCGCCCACCCACATACGCTTTGACCAACCCATCGCCTGCCGGGAACGCATCGAAGTCGTTAGCATCACCGCTGTCTGCTGGTGGCGGGTCTTCGGCCAGGTCGCGCCCAGGTTTTTCAGCACTTCTTCCATGGCGGTGATCGTCTCGATCGTGCCCCAGCCGTGTGTGGTCGCACGATCTAGTATTTCCTTTAGCGGCCCATCTACCGCCTCCTGACATGCAAGATGACGATCCTCACGGGTTACCGAGCACTTGGATTCTTGAACCATCATGCTGTCCTCCATGTCGCTGGAAACCAGACTGGGGTCGAATTGTTGCTGTTGGAATAGGGGCAGTCGACTTGATGAAAGTCAGAAGCGTCGGCGCTATCGCTAATCTCTTTGAATAATGAGTGCCGTCTCGCTGTTGGCCGAGCGGCGCCATTCACCTTACCAAATAACCCTAACGCGGGGTAAGTAACATTAGGAATATAAAATATGCCATGGTGCTCACGTCGAGCAGAAACGCTCGGTGCATTTGAGCACCAAAGCATTTAGGCCCTCGCTGGAAACTGCGGGGGCTGTCTTTTAATATTCTTGTGAAACGGAAGCCGCGGTTAGCGCGTGTTGATTTGGAAGTGAACGCGGCGCCACCTTGCCACCCCGCGCGTTAATTTCGCGGGGTGGCCACGTCTTGCAAGCTATTGCTTCACAGCCTGTATGCTGGGGTCCATAATTTCTTGATCGAGATGCTCGACCGCCTCGACGGCAAGCTCTTTAGAGGCTGCATAGCCTTGTTGGATACCGAATCCGCTGACGTCAGCTCGGGGTCTGTTTGACCACTGCCAAGCCCCTTCAGCTCCCAGCCTTCCTTCCAACGTCACTCGCCCAATTATCCTCTCGCCGTCATACCCAACAAAATCATAGTCGGGCGTAAAGTAAGTTGGTAGCCATCGATAGTTATGTTGCGCTGTCTTCGGTGACATCGCTCTCCACTCCTTCCCCTGAGAAATTAGTCCAAGACCGCCCGGCCCCTAATCGACTAAGGGCGGCAAAATGCGCCTCTCTGAAGCGGAAAGAAAGTGGTTTTGTTAACTAACTTTGGCTGCAGCATTTTTTAGCTTCTCAGCCGGAACATGTTTGGCTCAATTGCGCGCCTTCTTTCGCCCATCTCCATAGTAGCCGGCCAAGTGCTCCAGCCAACGCTATTGGCCCTTAATCATTTCTTTCGTCCCATCCAGCACAATCTTTAGCGTCCGGATCATGTCGGCGGTCTCCAACAGGACTTTTTTGGCGTCTTCTTCAGTACCATGTTCAGCTCGTAGGGCAGCAATCTCCAGGTCACGGAGCATATCGCGCCGATACCCGTGCCGGACGCCGTTTCCAGCCGCAGCTCTCGTATTATATGGAAGGCGCGAAGCAGCAAATTTATCCGTTCGCCGGCCGTCAGCTCTGACACCTCGTTCGCGGCCCGGAGGAGTTCCGCAATGAAAGGCTTTTGCCGACCTCTCCAAGCGCCACACAGCAAGTGCCAGTACATCCGTGGTCAAATGCTGTGGGCGAGTTCTGCAATTGGATAGGAGCGCCTCTTAGCCGGTTGAAGGCATTGGTCGCCGAGGTGGGGATGATACCCGCAACTCATTGTTGGGCAGAAGCTCGATGATCTTGTCTTGGTTCAAGCCAACGGGACATTGAGGATCTCGTTCTCACTGAATCCCTTTACAGCCATCGGTACGCCCACAGCAACGAGACTTGTGGCTTCAGTCCCCAGTCCTGCCAAGATATCGATCAGCTCCGTCCTGATCTCGTTGTAACGGCTCATCTCAATCCTGCGCGATCTGCATATTAAGGGTGACGCGTCGAATCTGCAGCGCGTCTTCGAGAGCACTGATCGCGTCGTGCTCGCCCATGCCTTGAGCCATCAAACTGTCGATCGCATCGGCCACCAGCAGCGATGCAGCACTTCGGCTTTCCCACTGTCGATCAACACACTCAAGATTGTTCGGCATGAGTACTCTCCTCTTCAACGTCCCGTTCAAAGCTCGGCTGCCAACCACGCGTGAAACCGATCATCCCGATCTGGGTGACGGCCAGCTGCTTTTTTAGAAACTTGATATCTGCGAGCAATGTTCCGATCGTGGCGCCTACGTCCCCATGATGGAAGGAAAGCGCTGCGGCAATTTCATCGACCGGCCCGGAATATTGGATGTCGCACGCGGCGGCGCTGATCGTAGGCATGGCTTCTCCTGCCACTGTGCATAACCCAGTGAATATCGTGTGGATATCCTGTTGAATGAGCGGCCGCATCGACAGTGATGTTCTTATTAAGTTCTCATTATGTTCTGATGGCGATGAGAGTCAAGAAGGCCAGCCAAGCATTCGTAAAATAGGTCCTATGAATAGCATCAACGCCACGCCGACGGCGAGGAAAATCAGCGCAAGAAGGATGATCTCAGGAAGGGCGGCTCGGCATGGAGATCAGGATAGGGCACTAGACGAAATTGGCAACTCGAGGATGGAAGTCAGCCGCAACGTGTAGGAGCAGCCAGCTTCCGCGTCGCTCCGCCTTAGCGACGAGAGTAAGTGTATTTCGCTGCGTTCGGATCGGCAATTAGGGGAACATTTCGGCGGGAGCGAGGTTCATAGGCGAAGGAGATCAACATGCAAATCCCCCCACCAAAGCATGCGCCTGGCGAGATGCAGCGCACGATGGAATGTGAAGAATACATCCACCCTTTAGTGAGCGCAATAGTATCTACAGCCGTCGCCTCAGGCTGGACTTCTGATGAGGCTCTGATCGCTGTGGAAGAAGTCGTTAAGGATATCAGGACGGGAAAACCCGCCGGTTAGCTTCACAATAAAAAGCCGCCATCCGTTGCCAGATGGCGGCGAAATATGACCACTGAAAACGCTCACAATAAGAAATTGCAATATGGATTGCCTGCTTTTCTCCCAAGAATGAACATATTACACTGCAATTTTAGGGGTCATTCAAGGAACATTTTTGGGGTTGTTGTTCATTTGTATAGTATTTGATGGCGAAAACGGCGACTGGCGAGGGCGTTGTTAACTTTTGAAGTGGCGCCAAACTTCGCGTCATGCTCCCGCTCAATTCTGCAGATCCGTTTCTTTATCCTGCCCCTTTACGTCGATCTCATTTAGCCGAGCGTCGATCGCGCGCTTGTCCCGTTTCCGCGTGCAGTGATTGGCGGTGGCATCCTGTGAGTGGACAGCAACAGGCTGAAGGTCGACTCGCCGATGCCGCAATAGTCAGCCGCCTCTTTGCGGCCAATGCAGGCGACAGATCACAGTACGCCGTGGTCTGTGATTTTGTGAGAAGGCGGGCTCATCTCTTGCCTCACTTCACGTGGTTGCCTGTCGCGCCTTCGGTGCAAAAGCTGCGTGACAATTGTGGGGTCACCACGGACTGCCGGGCGATGTTATTGCCGGAGGCCCTCCATAACTGACGTTCACGTTCGGCGCGCTGACCGTCCCCAACATTAACGACGGGTTCACATCGGGTTCATAACCCCAGGCGCATGGTCAGTTATCACCTTGAAAGGATGACCATGAGAAAGATGATTCAGACCGTCGGCGCCGCTGCAATTGCCATGGTAGTAGGTCTCACGACCTTCACGCCAGCGTCAGCCGCTCCATTCGTTCCCGCAAAGGCTCAGGTAACGTCTGACGTACAAGCCGTTCAAGACCGCTACGGTGATGATGACGCGCCTCGCTGGAAGAGGCGCCAGAACGACGGCCAAGATCGGGTAGAGCGCCGTCACGACAGGCGCAGCGATCGTTTTGATCGACGATACGAACGCCGCCACGATCGCGCCGAGCGGCGCCAAGAACGCCGCGGATACTGGAATGGACACCGTGGCTATCGTGAGCATCGCCGCGGTTACCGCCGCCACAGCGACGGCTACTACTATTCGCAGGATGTGTTCCAGCTGTTCCTTCGCTAGGTACCATTGGATTTGAAAAAGCCGTCATCTGAAAGGGTGACGGCTTTTTTGTCACACTTCCGTGCATCCTTTTGCCTGCAGTCGCGTTGTCTCGCAGCGAAGATATGGGAGCAGGGACATCATGCGCAGAAGTATCAAAAGACCCGGTAAGTCGAACCTCTCGGGCCATGAAAATGATCTAGAGGAATATTTCGCGGAGTTCGAGGACGAAGAGCCTAATGCACCTCAGCCGAATCATCCCAGTATTGGTCTATCCGACGCTGAAGAATTTCGCCGGCTCACCGCTTATGTTGCCCATCTCCGAGAGGAGATTGCTCGATTTCAGCAGCCCCAGCCCCCATCAAAGAGACCGCTGCCCAATTCAGTAAGAGCGATTTTCGCCGTCACGGTCATGGTCGGATTCGCTTCAGTTTTGGGTATCATTGCGCGCCGTTTGTCGCGACTTGGTTAGGCTGGCCTGCATGTTGTCGCCAGGCGCGCGTCGCGGTCGCCAGCAAACTTGCCGTGATCCTGCATCGCAGGTGGAGCGACGGGCAAGACTTCCGATTCGGAAAACAGGCCGGTATCAAGATCGACCCCGCCGCAGCTTGATGACGAACAACCGGAGAGGAAAAGTCGGATCGTTCCCGTGGGGACGATAAGCAAGGTGATATGAGCAAGTGATCTCGTTAAAAGCCTCAACCCAGAGGGCGAAAACCCAAGGTCGTGAAATTGGGACACCCTGTCGTCTAGACACCATCATGCGGCGGCCCCCTTACTATAGAAGGGGAGCCCCGACACTATAAAGGGGAGCGCCGACCGCGAAGTGAAGTGAGTGGCCTGCGGGGCGGTATCATCCGAAATTTAGATCGGGAGCAGCTTGACTTCAACGACCCCAATCAGACAAGCATCTTGGGCAGCTATCACCGAAGTCCGAAGAACGACAAGATAATGATGACAATCACGACAAGTCCAACGATGTAAACGATACGGTTCATGACGGGTTCCTTTCTATCTGAACGTGTCAAAACGCACAGCTAAGTCGTTGGTTCCTTGTGGTTGAGCCATCGGCGGGAGGCCCAGCAACTTAGGCGTCGGCTAAAGTGCACCCATTTCCGAAACCTTAGTATCTTTAGGCAAACCTTCTCGTTGTAACGAGATTGTGAGTACGGGAATCTAGCAATCGCCCAACATGCGCAAAGTTTGCGGGAACAACCTTGCTTTCAGCAAGTTTACATCGCGCGATCGGCCGCAATCCCGTGGCTGGTCCGGGAGGAGACAAACCATGTTGAAAATTATACTCGCTGCCGCCCTGCTTGGCACTGCCTTATCCAACGCAGCGATCGCTCAGGACGCCACGATGAAGTGCGATGAGGCGTCCATGATGAAATTGGAAACCGACACCACCGCCATGACTGACGCGGCCAAGAAGGATACGGCGATGAAGGAAATGGCCATGGCCAAAGAAGCTATGGCTGCAAAGGACATGGATAAATGCGCAACTCACATGAATAATGCCATGACAGGTAAGTCTTCGATGTAATCCGATGGATGGAAACGGCGGCGACTGCCCTCCATCCCATTCGCGTGTCGACAACGTGTTAGCTGCAATGAAAAAAGCCACACCGCAGTTTCGGGCAGCGGTGTGGCAAGGCGGGATATCTCATCCACGTATATGATGACACTCGAATATATTGGTTTCAACAAAGATACGGTGGCAACCGTCAATCCGCCACGACGCTCTCCTTGGGGTCGATTGTGCCATCCTGATCCGTCACGGGTAAGCTCGCGACGTAGACCAGAACGATCTCAATTGCGGAAATGGCGAGGACGACGAGAACTGCGTGATTGCCATTTCTGACCATAGCCGGCTCCTTGGAGCGCAAACGGCCGAAACTGGCACTAGTTCCATTGAGGTGGTGTGCGTCAGGGCTTCCTCATCAAGAAATACCCGCAGGCCGCACCATGAGCTATTCCCATGCCGGTCGCGGCATCGGCGAGTAGGGCGGTGGAAATCGCGGCCCCAATCGCGACGCCTATGACCATGCCAGGAGTCATCTCATACCTCACGACAGCTCAAAGACCAGCGGTCGGGGGCGACCGCTGGTCCGCTTACCGCTGCCGGATCGTCGGCGACGGAAGCTGCCGGCGCTGAAGGGGTCTTCGCAGCCGGTTCGTTATAACGCGATGGCAACTACGGAGTTCCGAGGGCGCGCCGAATCAGGGTTTATGGGCCATCGATCCCTTTATGCCTGGGCTAAGTGCGGCCGTCGCTCGATGCGTTTCCGTCGTCCCAACAAGCAGGACAGGGAATGATTTATGCGCGCGATATGGAAGTCCATCATGTTCAGTATTTTTGCTGATTTCTGATCAGGGCATCAAAATCCGAACCGACAGACCGCCCTCTTTTCGGTTGCTCAGGTTCAGCGTTGCACCGATTGCCCGCGAAAGCTCCTGGACTATTGCAAGTCCCAGACCCGTGCCGCCGGTCTCCCTGTTTCTCGAAGTCTCGATGCGAAAGAAAGGTTGAAGGACGTCTTCGAGATGTTCTGGAGGAATGCCGGGACCTTTGTCTAGTATTTCAATTGCTATCGAACCGCCGTCCGTTCTTTCGATGCGAACCTCGGCGGCTGCACCGAATTTCAGGGCGTTGTCGATGAGGTTTGTGAGGATGCGACGCAGGGCATGGGGACGCGTAACCAAGGTGATGCCGGACTTTCCACTCAACTCAACAGCTTTGCCGGTGTCCTGATAATCATAGACGAGGCTCTCGATGAAGGAATCGATGTCGATGCGGGAGGGCTTCTCATCATTGCCATGCGCACTGCGCGCGTAGCTCACCCCTTCGTGAACCAGCCGCTCAATCTCGGTCAAGTCCTTCAACAGCTTATCCTTTTCAAGGGAATCTTCCGCAAGTTCCGCCCGCAGTTTCATTCGGGTGATCGGGGTTTGCAGGTCGTGGGAAATCGCCGCGAGGATCTGAACGCGCTCCTGGAGATACCGGGCAATCCGGTCGCGCATCGCATTGAATGCGTTGGCGGCGTAGGCGACTTCGCGGGGGCCCCTCTCGCTGAGCTTCGCAACGCTCTTGCCGGGATCGAGTGCATTGACGGCATCGGCCAGATTGACCAGCGGGCGGATAGCCAGCCGGACAGCAAACCAGGTGCACAGAACAAGAAGGAGGAGCTGCGCCAAAAGCACATAGGGCAACCATTTTGCCAGCGGCATTGTCGTTGGATAAACATCGATTGTCAGCGGCGCGCCATCGCTCAGTGTTACATGCGCCTGCATACGTTCGTCGGCTCCTGGGATCGACACAACCGTTACGGCAAACCGGTCGCCGACCGCCTTACGGATGGTATCGGCCATTTCTGCGCCAAGCCCCGTCACGTCGGGGACACCGGGCACGCCCGGTCCCAACACATAGCGATAGGTCCTGCGATCAAGCTGGCCCACCCAGTCTGGCCGTTCGCTCGCCGGCAAACGGTCGAGCAGCGCGATGGCCGTGGTCACATCCTTGTCGAGATTGTTGAGCAGCATCGCCTCCACCATGACGTAGCGCTCGAAGAAGAGGACACCAAAGGACAGTCCGTTGGCGATGATAAGCCCTGCCAGGAAGATCAGGAACAACCTTGATCCGAGCGTCGTTGGCCAGGAACGAAACGGCTGTCGCGGGGCCGACGAAACGCTCACGATCTCGCCTCGATGATCTGGACCGGCACGGAGAACACGTAACCTTCGCTGCGGACCGTCTTAATATAGTCCGGTTCGCGGGCATCGTCGCGTAGGCGCTGGCGAAGGCGACTGACCAGAAGGTCGATGGAGCGATCGAACAGCTCGGCATCGCGGCCCTGGGTCAGGTTCAAAAGCTGATCCCGGTTCAGGACGCGCTGCGGATGATCGACGAAGACGCGCAGCAGCCGGTATTCGGCGCCGCTAAGCGCCACGATGGTTCCCTGCTCGTCGAGCAGATGGCGGTTCGATGTGTCGAGTTGCCAATCGCCGAACCTCAGCAACTGTCCGGCTTCGGTGATCTGCAGATTGGGAGGAAGCATCCGGGTGCGGCGCAGGACCGCATTGATGCGGGCAAGCAACTCCCTCGCAGAAAATGGTTTTGCCAAATAATCGTCGGCGCCCATTTCCAGGCCGATAATGCGGTCGGTTTCGTCGCTACGCGCCGTCAGCATCAGGATGGGGGTTGCCTTGTGCTTTCCGGCCCGCAGCTCCCGGCAAAGCACAAGCCCGTCATCCCCCGGCATCATCACATCGAGAACAATCAGATCGACCGAGTCGGTTTCAAGAAAGGCCCGCATATGCCGGCCATCGGCGGCAACGGTGACGCGCAGACCGTTCTTCTTGAGGTAGCTCGAAACCAGCTCGCGGATTTCGCGATCATCGTCGACGATCAGGATGTGGTCGGTATGATCCATGGCTTCGCACTTTCTGTCGGGGGCCTGGCATAGCTTTAGCAGCATAGTCCCGTGGTTGGTCGAGGTGCAATTTCGGAAGAATTGTAAGCCACTGTATCAGCATTTCTGCTCGATACATTGCCTGACAAAATTGTCGTCCCAAGCCGTCCGCCCATCCTTCACCCAGGTGGAAAAGCGTGTGAATGACACGCGTCTCTGTCGCCGCCGCGATCCCTGCGGTGGCGCGAACCTGAAGGAAATGTCGCAATGACAGCTTCTTTCTCTCGCGATTGCCGGTCTTGCGCTCTCTGCCGCGATATCCTTTTCCGCCGCCTCGGCTGCCGAGGTGAAAAATGACGTCATTGCCCATGGTGCCTTCGCTGCCGGTTCAGGATGGCGTAATGTCGCCGACGCCTGACAAAAAAGGGCTACAGGGTGACCGTTGTTCAACAGCCTCTGACATCCCTCGAAGACGATATTTCGGCCGTCAAACGGGTGCTTGCACTTCAGGACGGGCCGGCTATCCATGTCGGATGGAGGCATGGTGATCAGCGATGCCGGCCATGCGCTGGCCCAGAGCAAACCACATGATCAACATGAAGAAGGGCGGATTTCTCGTAACCAAGGACCATTTCTTCTATTTGGATACCGAAGCGTTTCCAGAACTTTTCGCTGCGGATCTGCCGAAGGCCGATGCTGAATTTCTGGCGCGGTCGCAGGTCTTTGCGTCGCGGAAGGCGTTCACGACAGAGGCAAGTGCTCCGGCCTGGAAGGCCAAACCAAGCTGGGCACTCGTTGCAACGGAAGACATCTGGTGCTCGGCACGGGCGCCGGTGGCAAACCGGTGCGGTTCCAGGTGACGGTCGACGGCAATGTGCCAGGCGAAAACCACGGCATCGACGTCGATGCCGATGGCAACGGCACTGTCTCGCAAACCCGGCCCTATCAACTCGTACGGCAGGCGGCCAAGGTCCAGGAGCGGACCTTCGAAATCCGCTTTCTCGACTCGGGCGTCGAGGCCTTCGTCTTCACGTTCGGATGAGAGGCATCGGCGGTTACAAGCCTCGCTACCGGTGACAAAGGCCTGCCGGCAGATCCTGCGTCTTTGCAGGCAGGCGTCTCATCGGGGTTTGGCACCAGACTGTATCAGCCCACCGCCTGACACACTGGCTTACACTTTCGCTCAATCCGGACACATGCGCGATACGTCCCGCTCGCCTTATGCCTTCCATGGCTGGTGAGCAGTCATTGCGCCACGGCGCAAACGTTCAAAGGAACCCATGTGATGAGCCAGATCGAAAAAGTTCTTTACACCGGCAAGACCCACACCACCGGCGGCCGTGAGGGCGCGTCGCGCAGCTCCGATGGCAATCTCCAGATCAAGCTGTCGTCGCCCGGTACATCCGGCGCCGGCAACAACCCGGAGCAACTGTTCGCAGCCGGCTGGTCGGCCTGTTTCATCGGGGCCATGGGTCTTGCCGCCCGCAAGATGAAAATTACTTTACCGGCAGAGACTGCCGTGGGTGCGGAAGTCGATCTGGTCAACGTTGATGGCGCCTACTTCCTGCGGGCCCGCCTCAACGTGATCCTGCCCGGTCTTGAACAAGACGCAGCCCGGGAACTGGCTGAGGCGGCACATCAGACGTGCCCGTATTCCAAGGCCACACGCGGCAACATCGATGTCGTGATCACCATCGTCTGACCGAGCGCTCTCTGAACCGGTCACGCGCCGCCTGGGAGGTACGGGGAACTTTTCGCCGCCGGGCGTCAGATCAGCTCTTCTGTTGCTGCGGTGAAGCCGATTCCGGGCGTCGGGTCTGAGGTTTTTAAACCCTGCAGAAGTGCTTTGCGAAAAGACTTCGGCAGTCACCAGGTCAATCGAAGGACAGCCGCCATGCGTTTTTTCATTATGAGCCTTGTCGGGCTAGCCGTGCTGGCCTCGCCATGCGCATACGACACCGATCCGCGGCAACCGCCGGTCTCGTTTGCAAGCGATACCGGCACTGCCTCGCCCAAAGTGCCACTTGCGTTTTGTGCCCAGAAAACAGGTTTCATCAGCGCGTTCTCTGGTGATGTCTCGTGGAACACCTAACCTGTGGCCAGGTATCCGTGCCCTGGCGGCAACCCGCCAAGTTAACGCAAGCCCCGCAGAAGTGTCGGGATAAGCTCCGATACTGTGGGATGGATCGGGACCGACCATTGGAGATCGGTGTATCGGGTTCCGGCACTCATCGCATCAATGATCCCATGGATCGCTTCGTCGCCCTCTATACCGAGGATGGCGGCTCCGAGAATTTCTCTGGTATCGGCATCGGCGACTACTTTCATGAAGCCCTTGGTTTCGTCACGTTCCTTGGCCCGCCCAACGCGAGCCATCGGACGCGTGGAGACAAGGACGTTGCGGCCAGTGGCGGCCGCATCTCTTTCGGTCATTCCAACCCGGCCAAGCGGGGGATCGGTATAAAGCGCATAAGCCGAGATCCGGCTCGACACCTTGCGGTCTTCGTCATCCAGAAGGTTGGCGGCAACAATCTCGAAGTCATTGTAGGACGTGTGGGTAAAGGCTCCGCGCCCGTTGCAGTCGCCCAGCGCCCAGATTCCGGGGACATTGGTGGCAAGCTTGTCGTCAACCACGATGTAGCCGCGGCCGTCTACATTAACGCCCGCAATGTCGAGGCCGAGATCGTCCGTGTTCGGCTTGCGACCGGTCGCCACGAGAACGTGACTGGCGTCAATGTCGATGCCATCCAGGGATATCCTTGTCCCGTCGCTATGACGGGCAAAGGCGATGCGTTTAGCGCCCGTGCGGACAGAGATATCCTCTGCCTCAAGAATTTCCCGAAGGGCTTCGGAGACGTCCTCGTCCTCGCGCGAGGCGATGCGGGCTCCGCGCTCGATCACGGTGACTTGCGATCCGAACCGCCGATACATCTGCGCGAACTCCAGGCCGATGTAGCTTCCGCCGATAATCGCGAGGTGGCGGGGGAGGGTGTCGATGTCGAGGATCGTCGTGCTGGTAAGGCAATCGATGTCTTCGATTCCAGGCAGATCAGGGATAACCGGGCGAGCCCCAACGTTGAGGAATATTCGTGGGGCGGTCAGGGTATCACCGTTGACGGCGATCCTGTCGGGGGCCGCAAACCGCGCATGGCCATAAATAATGACGATGCCGTCCGTAGTGCCGAGCCACTCCGCCAGCCCATTGCGGGTGTCCATGGTTATTTGGTGCGCGCGTCGCCTGACGACTTGCATGTCGACGGAGATTTCGCCCACAATCGTCACGCCAAACGCGGCGGCGCGCCGGCTGACATGGGCCGCGCGGGCACTGGCGACCAATGTCTTGGTTGGCATGCAACCGGCATTGACGCAGGTTCCGCCGAGAAATTTTCGTTCGACAAGCGCAACCTTCATGCCGCGCTCAGCCATCCGGGCTGCGAGAGAGGGACCGGCTTGGCCAGCACCGATGAAAATTGCATCGAACCCTTGCATCAAACTGCTCCAAACTAAGCCGTTCCGTGGTCATCGAGGCTGACCGAGCGAAGGTACCACATGGGCCTGCTCCAGCACACGTGGATGCGATCAACACGATGTCATCCCACAACACTCCCCAGCAAGCTGCCCATGGCTTCCGGATCTTGTCAACAAGTGTCCTGAAACGATGGATACATGACATTTGAGACAGAGAAGCAGGGCGTTGATATCAAGACTGAAAATCAACCTCGTGGAGATTGCTATGACTGAGAATACAAGGGCGCCGCACTGACCACCGGATTCCTCTGGTATCGGCGCTATTTATGCAGGTCGCGCCGGGGATATGACCTGATCCTGGTGGCTCGCAACAAGGCCCGCCTTGACGCGCTGGCCGAACGTCTTGTTGACGAAACAGGCCGCGCCGTTGAAGTCGTCGCGGCAGACCTTGGAAACAAGGATGACCTCGGCCGGATCGAGAAAGTACTTCGGACCGACGCCAGCATCACCACGCTGGTCAACAATGCTGGTATCGGCGCGACAGCACCACTGCTCTCGTCCAATATCGACAAGATGGAAGAGATGATCACGCTGAACGTCAGCGCGCTGACGCGGCTGACGTATGCCGCGGTGCCCGGCTTCGTAAAGCGTGGCTCAGGCTCGGTCATCAACATCGCCTCTATCGTCGGTATCGCGCCTGAGCGGCTGAACGGCGTATACGGTGGAAGCAAGGCCTTTGTACTGGCCTTTACTTTGTCGCTTCAAAAGGAGCTTGAGGACCAGAATATCCGGGTGCAGGCTGTTCTCCCAGGGGCTACGGCGACCGATTTCTGGGGCATCGCCGGTACGCCCCTGGAGCATCGAGATCGTCATGTCGGCCGAAGATATGGTGGATGCCGCGCTTGCCGGCTTCGATCTCGGCGAACGCGTGACCATCCCGTCGCTGCCGGACATTGCCGACTGGGAAGCGTACAAAGCAGCGCGCCAGAAGCTGATGCCAAATCTCTCCCGCAGCGGGCCGGCCGCCCGCTATCGAGTAACGCGATAACGCACCTGCTCGCCGTCGCGGCGTTCCGCCGACCTTGAAAACAAGGAGAATGATCATGTCGAGACCACCGTATTGGCTGGAGCGATCGCAATCGTTCTTCCCACAGTCATGGTCCAGGCAGAAACGAATGATCCGGAGCGGAGCGCCGTCCAGCTTGCCCAGGCTTCTACAAAGGCTGCGTCCAAAGCTCAGCCGGCTATTGACGAAGCCGCCCATCCAGTTTCCAATAAACGTCGTGTCTTTTTGCCATGGCTTCATCAAAGCTCCGTTTCTGGTGACCATCGATTTGACCAACCTCCACTTCACATGGGAGGCAGAGGGCTGCCCGCCGTGGCGCAAATGTGATAGGTACGGCCGTTTCGGATAAGGGTGGTGCACCATGCACAAGATCGGCTACGTCGTCTTTCCGGGGTTTCAGCTCCTTGGTTTGGCAGCCGTAACGGCCTTCGAGATGGCCAACCTGCAGCTTGGCGAACCTGCCTACGAGATCGAGCTGCTGTCCGAGCCCGGCGGCGAGTCGTCGGCCGGCTTCGGCGTCATCACAAAGCCCTTCAACGATACGACCTATGACACCGTCATGTTTGGGGCGGGTACAACGATCGAGCCGATGACGCCGGGGCTTCTCGAATTTGCCCGCCATTCCCTGCAAACCGCGCGGCGGCTGGCCGCCCCTGTACCGGCGCCTTCATCCTTGCGGAATCCGGGCTGCTGGAGGGACGCCGCGCCACGATGCACTGGCTTTTTGCCCGTCAGCTTCGCGAGCGTTTTCCGGCCGTCACGGTAGAGGAGGATCGCATCTTCATCGTCGGTGGCGCAGTGTGGACGTCGGCGGGAATGACGACAAGCATCGATCTCGCTCTCGCCATGGTCGAGAAGGACCACGGCCATGACGTCGCTCGATCGATCGCGCGCAAGCTCGTGGTTTATCACCGTAGGGCCGGGGGGCAATCGCAGTTCTCGGCGTTGCTTGAACTTGACCCGAAGTCGGACCGGATCCAACAATCGGTCAATTATGCCAAGGCCAACCTGCGTCGTGTTCTGTCGGTAGAGGAGCTGGCCGATGCGGCGGGTTTGAGCGCCCGCCAGTTCAGCCGGGCCTTCCGGTCAGAGACGGGACAGTCGCCCGCCAAGGCGGTGGAGAATTTGCGCGTGGAGGCAGCGCGGCTGCTGATGGAGTAGGGCCGCCACTCCATGGACGTGATCGCAGAGGAAACCGCCTTTGCCGATAGTGATCGCATGCGCCGGGCGTTCCTACGCACACTCGGACAGCCACCCCAGGCGATCCGGCGCAATGCGCGCGAAAGCGCAATGGCATCCTCAATCGGAAACGAGGCGCCTCTTACGGCGCTGGACAATTGGCAATGAGGGAGGATTTGTAGCTCAATGTATCCTTCGGGCCGAATGACACATCGGCTTTCAATTCTGCTCGTCCAGAACACGATGGAGATACTTGAGGGCTGTTTTCTGCCTTTCGTATAAGAACTCGGAGAAAAGCGATGACAGAGGAAATCAACCAGACACGGCGGAGCTTCATGGGAGCAACGGCGCTGGCCGTGGCAGCCGCGCAGTTTGCAGCGATCGGCGCTGCTCAGGCGCAGTCGGGCGGCCAAGCGGGCTCCAGCGTCCTTGCGGTTGCGCCAGGGACGAACACGTCCTTCGCATCGCTCAGGCAGATCGATGCGGGCGTCTTGAATATCGGCTATGCCGAAGTGGGAGCGAGCGAGGCACCCGTGGTCATTCTGCTGCATGGCTGGCCCTACGACATCCATACCTATGTCGATGTGGCGCCGCTCCTGGCGACGGCCGGCTATCGCGTGATCGTTCCTTATCTGCGCGGCTATGGCACAACGCGGTTCCTGTCAGACGAGACGCCGCGCAACGGCCAACAGTCCGCGATCGCAGCCGACGTTATTGCCTTGATGGATGCGCTCAGGATCGAAAAGGCCACCATCGCCGGCTGTGACTGGGGCGCACGGACCGCCAATATCGTCGCAGCACTCTGGCCGGAGCGCTGCAAGGCCATGGTGTCCGTCAGCGGCTATTTGATCGGTAACCGTGAAGCCAACAAAAAACCGCTACCGCCGAAGGCCGAATTTGCCTGGTGGTACCAGTTCTATTTTGCCACGGAACGTGGACGCGAGGGCTATGCAGAAAACCGCAGAGAATTCGCCAGGTTGATCTGGCAACTCGCATCGCCAAAATGGAGCTTCGGCGACGCCACGTTCAATCGTAGCGCGGCGGCATTTGATAACCCGGACCACGTCGACATCACCATCCACAACTACCGCTGGCGCCTCAGCCTGGCGGAGGGTGAGCAGAAGTATGACGATCTGGAAAACCGGCTCTCCAAGTTGCCTGTCATCGGCGTGCCAACGATTACGTTGGAGGGAGATGCCAATGGCGCACCCCACCCGAAACCAGCGGCCTATGCCAAGAAATTCTCAGGCAAGTATGAGCATCGGTTGATCACCGGCGGCATCGGTCACAACCTGCCGCAGGAAGCACCGCAGGCGTTTGCTCAGGCGGTGGTAGATGTCGATAGCGTCTGACTGCCGGAAGAGCAAAGTTATAGAGCGTATCGCAATTCTATCTGGGTCCGATAGCCTCCAAGGCAAATCATATACCGGACGTGGGAGCCCGCTAACATTGCTTTGCGTAAAGGTTGCGGTCATTCGATACCGCGTTCCACTTGAAATCGTCTTCAGCAGACATAACCTTCCCTTGAGCTTCAATTGACACACAGATTCCTATGAGCAGCGCGATGGGCGATGGATGGTCGTCTGATCGCAAGCAAGCCACTGCCATTAGGTAGCAGGGTAGCATCGCCTTAACATATAAGGCGGGATTTACCGGCATAAACTCGACAGATTCACGGCGTTGGTGCGGCAGGAGGCCGTCATTGCTGAAAGCTTTGACGCGCGGAAGTAGAAACTTTTTCAAAAGCGGTCAGTTCGTATAATTGCGTGATTGCGGCCCCCATCCTGTCAAATCGGTCCATGGTCTAGGCGCGGCAGAACGTGACGTGCGAAAAGATCGGCCTCGGCAGCGTGTGGATAGCCTGACAGGATGAATGCCTCGATCCCTTCGGCGCGGTAGGCCTCCAGTTTTGCCAGAACTTGATCGGGATCGCCGACGATCGCCGCACCGCAGCCGGAGCGTGCGCGGCCGATACCGGTCCAGAGGTTGTCCTCGACATAGCCCTCGTTGCCGGCCTGTTCGCGCAGTTCGGCCTGGCGCCGGACGCCAACCGACTGGCTGTCGAGTGATTTCGCCCGGATGACCGCTCCAGTGGCGTCATCGAGTTTCGACAGTAGGCAGTCGGCAGCCAGTCGCGCTTCGGCCTCGGTTTCGCGCACGACGACATGCACGCGGTAGCCGAAGCGGAGCGCGCGGCCGCGCTTTTCTGCTCGGCAGCGAAGATCGGCGATCGTGGCACGGACGGTTTCCATTCGATCCGGCCACATCAAATAGATATCAGCACCTTCCGCTGCTGCGTCGCGGGCATCCTCCGACAGGCCGCCGAAATAAAGCTGCGGGCAGCGTCCCGACAGCGGAGCGATCCGCGGCGGATCGACCTTCAGCTTCCAGAACGCGCCATCGTGATCGAGCGGCTTTCCGTCAAGCAGCGTGCGCAGGATCGACATCGCCTCGATGGTGCGGGCATAGCGCGGGCCGCTTGGAAGGGTTTCGCCCGGCATCTCGCTGGAGATGATGTTGACCGACAGGCGGCCATTGGCGATGCGGTCGATGGTGGCGATCTGGCGTGCCAATTGCGGCGGCCAGTTTTCGCCAATGCGAACCGCCATCAGGAGTTTGATCCTGCGGGTTAGGGCGGCCATAGCCGACGCAAAGGATGTCGTATCGATGCCCAAGGCATAGCCGGAAGGCAGCAAAATATTGTCGAAGCCACCGCTTTCGGCTTGCAGGACGATATCGCGACAGTGTTCGAAGCTCGATTGCAGCCTCGGATCAGGAACCCCGAGGAACTCGTAATCGTCGTCACAAAGGGCAGAAAACCAGCTTACTTCGCATCCGGTGGTCATGAAGTGATATCTCCGGTCTCGTCGGCGCATTCTTGCGCAACGTTTTTCTATCGGGCCTGTCTCTTGCGCAAAGCGTTTTGGGTATCATCTCGTGCATAGATGTAACGACGGTTTTGGGCTTCCCCCGTTTCGTAGATCAATTTTCGAGGCCGAGTTGCCCTGCGACTAGATTGTTTTTGCTCAGCTGCTTTGCCGGTGAAGCAGCGTAAAACGGGTATCGATGACCGTGGGCGTTCTGTCGCCACCCTGGGCGATGCGCTCGAGGATGAGACGGGCGGCTTCGGTGCCGATCAGGTCTCCCGGCGGGCGGATGGTGGTGAGCGAAGGATTGGATGCGGCGCTGAAGCTGAGATCTCCGAAGCCGACGACAGAGAGTTGTCCGGGGATGTCGATGCCGAGCCGCTGGCATTCGAAAATCACGCCCAGGGCCACATGGTCGTTCGAGCAGGCGATACCATCCACCTGCGGAAATTTCCGCATGGTTTCGCCCAAAAGCATGGCGCCCACTTCGGCACTTGAAGGCGCGGGATGCTGGATGATTTCGGCGGTAACACCCAGGGTCTTGCGCGCCTCCTCCACAAACCCCTCGGCGCGATGCGTCGCTCTTTTGTCTTCCTGCAGGCGGGCGCCCAGAAAGACGAGGTTGCGGCGATTTCGCTGGACGAGATGTGCGGCGGCCGAGCGTCCAACCTGTTCGTGGTGGAAGCCGACGGCCATCTCGATTGGCTCAGAGCCAAGCTCCCAAATTTCGACGACCGGAACGCTGCTGTCGCGCAAGAGCTTTCTGGTGGCGTGGCTGTGGGAAAGGCCCGTCAGAACGATTGCAGCGGGTGCCCAGGAGAGCGCCATGCGCACAAGGTTTTCCTCCTCGCGCTCGCTGTATTCGGTATGGCCGAGCAGGACCTGTAGCCGTTCCTTGCCGAGTTCAGCCTGCATCGTGGCCACGGTTTCGGCAAAAAAGGCATTGCGCACAGAAGGCACAATGATGCTGACTGCGCGCGATGAGGCGGCCGCAAGGCCGCCGGCCATGAGGTTCGGTACGTAATTGAGCGCGTCTATTGCTTTGGCGATCGCCTCACTTGCCGCGGCCGAGACCGCATCCGGCTTTCGCAGATAAAGCGAGACCGTGGAGGGTGATGTCTGGGCCCGCGCCGCAACGTCCATCATGGTCACGCGCTGCATCTTGCGGCGTTTGCGCGTCGGCTTCGCGGTTCGTCCGGTATTCACCATTCTTCCTGTCTGTATAATAGCGCTATTATTCACAGGCATCATAACGCATGGTTTTCCACCGGACAATTCCTCCTTTCCGAAAAAGGCCTACTTCACTGAAGTAACTTGATTTTCCAACTGATGAAAGAGTTTGATCCGGGCTCGTCAGCGCTTCAGCGGGTGATTTTAGAGGCGCACGCTTGCCAAAATCGAATCGTAGCGCTATTATAACTGCAAGAAATAACGATCGGCACTGGATGGGTTGCCGCTTTCGGGAGGTTGAAATGGCGGGAGTGAGCCTGCGGGCGCTGGACAAGAGTTACGGCGCCCTTCGGATCGTCAAGGGAATTGATCTGGAGATCGCCGACGGCGAGCTCGTGGTTTTCGTCGGCCCTTCGGGCTGTGGGAAATCGACCACCTTGCGCATGGTGGCCGGTCTGGAGACGATCACCGGCGGCGAGGTCATGATCGGCGATCGTGTCGTCAACCGGTTGGCGCCGCGCGAGCGCGATATCGCCATGGTCTTCCAGGATTACGCGCTCTATCCGCATAAGACGGTTCGTGAGAACATGGGGTTCAGCCTCAAGGTGCGTGGGATTGCCGCCGGAGAGGCTGCGACACGGGTCGATGAGGCCGCCAATATGCTGGGAATTTCCCATCTGCTCGATCGCCGGCCGGGCCAGTTGTCCGGCGGCCAGCGGCAGCGTGTCGCCATGGGACGCGCCATCGTGCGCCGTCCGCAGGTATTTCTTTTCGACGAGCCACTGTCCAACCTCGATGCGAAATTGCGCGGTCAGGTCCGCACCGAAATCAAGAAGCTGCATCAAACGATCGGCACGACGATCATCTACGTCACGCATGATCAGGTTGAGGCCATGACGCTCGCCGATCGGATCGTCATCCTGCGCGGTGGAGAGATCGAGCAGGTGGGGACGCCGGACGAGGTCTACAACCGCCCGGCCAGTGTCTTCGTCGGCGGTTTCGTCGGATCGCCCGCGATGAACTTTGCGAGAGCCAAGGCTGAGGGCAGCGATCTGATATTTGCCAATGGAGACCGTTTGCCTCTGTCGGCGATCCAGGCTCGCACTGACGAAGGCCGGGACTTCATCGTTGGCATCCGACCAGAGCATTTCACCGCGAACCCATCCGAGGTGTCGCTGACCTGTCACGTTCAGGTCGTCGAGCCGCTTGGCTCCGATACGCTGGTCCATTTCGCCGTCGGCAACGAGACGCTGACCGCCCGGATGCCGCCCGAAACGCGCATCAAGGCCGGCGAAACGCTGAAGATCGGCCTGGATCCCGCGAAAATTCATCTCTTCGACGCCGCAACGGAACGCGCCGTCCATTGACGACCCCGCGCGGGGAGGATGCCAAGGCCGCGCGACCAAACACCCAAAGGGAGGAAAATCATGATCTTTAAGAATTTATCCGGTGCATTGCTCTGCGGCACGATGCTGGCTTTCGCGATGCCGGCTTCGGCCGAAACGGCGCTGAACGTCTACATCTCCAGCCAGCACCAGCCGGACGTCTGGCGCAAGGCGCTCGACAAGTATGAAGCGGCCAATCCCGACGTGAAGGTCAAGATCGAGACCGGGGGCAACACGTCCGAAGCGCAGGCACAGTATCTGAATACTGTGATGTCGGCCAAGGATACCTCGCTCGACGTCCTCATCCTCGACGTTATCCGCCCGGCGCAGTTTGCCGCTGCCGGCTGGACCAGCGATTTCGCGGATAAAGACATGGCGTCCTACCTGCCAGCCTATGCAGGCGCCAACACAGTCGATGGCAAGGTGATCGCGCTTCCGGCCTTCGCGGACTCTCAGTTTCTTTACTACCGCAAGGATCTTCTGGAGAAGTACGGCATCGAGCCGCCCAAGACCTGGGACGAATTGAAGGTGGCTGCCAAGAAAATCGCCGAAGGCGAGGGCAATGCCGATCTGCAGGGCCTGTCCTTCCAGGGCAAGGCGATCGAGGGTGCGGTCTGCACCTTCCTCTTGCCTTACTGGAGCCAGGGCAAGATGCTGACCGACAACGGTCGCCTGACCTTCGATCGCGATGCGGCCATCAAGTCGCTCAGCCTCTGGAAGAGCTTTGCCGATGAAGGCGTTGCCAAGAAGAACATCGCCGAAGTCGGCACTGACGATACGCGCAAGGAGTTCCAGGCCGGCAACGTGATCTTCGCGGTCAACTGGTCCTATGCCTGGGCGCAGTCGCAAGGTGCTGAATCCGCAGTCGCCGGCAAGGTTGGCGTTGCCAAGCTGCCGGCCATGACGGGCGGCGAGCAGGCGACCTGCCTCGGCGGCTGGGAATGGGGCGTGTCCGCATATTCCGAGCACCAGGATGAGGCCAAGAAGCTGGTCGAATACCTGTCGTCTGAGGACGTTTCGAAGTTCATGGCCATCAATGCCTCGCTGCTGCCGACCTATGCCAGTCTTTATCAGGACGCAGAGGTGACGAAGAGTGCGCCGTGGTTTGCCAATGCGCTGCAGGTGGTACAGACCGCCAAGCCGCGTCCGGTGACGCCGCGCTACAACGAAGTCAGCGAAGTTATCCGCACCACGGTCAACGCGGTTCTCGCAGGCGTCACGACGCCGGAAGATGGCGCCGACCAGATCGAGGCACGCCTGAAGCGCATCCTGCGGTGAGGAGCCCTTAACTCCTTGCTCAATCCCCTCCCTGTGCTGCTGGGAGGGGAGACCTTCTCAAGAGATGTGACGAGCTGCCTTTCGGCGGTGCAGGGCAAGGAATAGGCCTTGCCGTCCAGACCTCTCAACGTTTCGGAACGAAACCATGGCGACGACAACCACATTCAAGGCAACGGACATACAGGAGGCCCCGCCTGCAGGCTGGACACGCTGGCTCGATCTCAGCGACCGTTCGCTGGCCGTGCTGCTTCTGGCGCCGGCCGCGATCCTTCTGGCGCTGATCATCGTCTATCCGGTCTGCCGGCTGGCCTATACGAGTCTTTTCAACCTGTCCCTGACATCGGGGTTGCCGGCTGAATTCGTGGGGCTGGAAAACTACCGGTTGATGATCGATGATCCGGTCTTTTGGGAAACCACCTGGAATACGGTTCTGATCACGCTGATCACTGTTCCTGGCGCTTTGCTGGTCGGGCTCTGCCTTGCGCTCATGGCGAACCTTCCGTTTGCGATGCAGTGGCCCGTCCGCCTGTCGCTGTTGATCCCATGGGCGCTGCCGCTGTCCTTCGCCGGTCTGATCTTCGCCTGGTTTTTCCATTCGGAGTATGGCGTCGTCAACGACGTGCTGAACCGTTTCGGGTTTGAAGGCATCATCTGGTTCAACTCGCCGAACTGGGCCTTCGCCGCGATCTGTCTCACCATCATCTGGAAGACGTCGTCCTTCATGGCGCTGATCATCCTTGCGGGCCTGCAAACCATCCCGCGCTCGCTCTATGAAGCAGCGGACGTGGACGGCGCCGGGCGCCTGCGGCAGTTTTTCGAAATCACGCTGCCGCTGCTGAAACCGTCGATCGTCGTTGCACTGATCTTCCGCACCATCACCGCTCTGCAGACCTTCGACATTCCTTACATGATGACGGGTGGCGGGCCGGGCACGTCCACCTCGACGCTTGCCATGTACATCCACCAGAACACCGTGTCCTTCCTCGATCTCGGCTACGGATCCGCGCTCGCCGTCGTCATGTTCGCGCTGTCGATGTGCGTGACGGCGGTCTACCTCCGCATGATCCGGACCAAGGAGTAATCACCATGAGCACGCTAACCGCCCCCGGTTCGACATCCTTCCTGTCCGGCAAGCCGTTGCGGTTCATCGCCGCCGGCATCCTTCTGGTGAACGGCATGTTCCCGGCGCTCTGGATCCTGTTCACCTCGCTGAAGACCGAGGCCGAGCTGACCGCCAAGCCGATCACCTGGATTCCACACGCGCCCACCGTGCAGAACTATGTGCAGGCCTTTTCCGACCAGCCGTTGCATGTTTTCCTGTTCAACAGCTTCATGGTGGCGCTGCTTTCGACCGCGCTGACGCTGCTCGTTTCGGTGCTGGCAGCCTATGCGCTCGCCCGGCTCAACCTGACCTATCGCGGCCTAATCCTGTCGCTAATCATCGCGGTCTCGACATTTCCGCTGGTGACGCTGCTGGTGCCGCTGTTCGAAATCATGCGGACGCTCAATCTTTTGAATAGCTGGACGGCGCTGATCCTGCCCTACACGGTGCTGAGCCTGCCCGTCTGCACGCTGATGCTGGTCTCCTTCTTCGAGGGCATTCCGCGCGATCTGGAGAATGCCGCGATGATCGACGGCTGTACGCGCATGGGAGCGCTGTTCAAGGTGGTGGTGCCGCTCTGTGCGCCGGGCGTGTTCACGGCGGGGATACTTGCATTCGTCAACGCGTGGGACGAATTCCTGCTGGCACTGTCCTTCAATTCCAATCCGTCGCTGCGCACTCTGCCGGTCGGCATCCAGCTCTATCAGGGCGAGTTCGCCTTCCCCTGGCCGGTGATCTCTGCAGCGCTGGTCGTCGGCATCGTACCGGTGGCCATCCTCATTGTCATCTTCCAGGAGCGCGTCGTCTCCGGCCTGACCGCGGGCGGCATCAAGGGATGAGCGACGTGAAGAAAAGACGCGATCTTTCGGAATTGCGCAGCCAGCGCTGGTTTGCCTCGGACGACATGCGCGGCTTTGCCCACCGGCAGCGCACTCAGCAGATGGGTATGCGCCGTGACGAGTTCATGGGCCGGCCGGTGATCGGCATCATAAACACCTGGAGCGAGATGAGCCCCTGCCACGCCCACTTGCGCGATCGGGCGGAGGCGGTAAAGCGTGGCGTTTGGCAGGCCGGCGGCTATCCGGTCGAGATGCCCGCGCTCTCCGTCGGCGAAGTCATGGTCAAACCTACTACCATGCTCTACCGCAATTTTCTGGCGATGGAATGCGAGGAGCTTTTGCGTTCGCATCCGGTCGATGGAGCTGTGCTGCTTGGCGGCTGCGATAAGTCCACGCCCGCGCTGCTGATGGGCGCGATCTCCATGGACATTCCGGTGATCTATTGTCCGGCGGGGCCGATGTCGAACGGCCAGTGGCGTGGCATCAAAACCGGGGCAGGCACTCACACCAAGAAATATTGGGACGAGCTGCGCGCCGGCAATATCACGCAGGACGACTGGGTCGATCTCGAAAGCCGGATGACCCGCTCGGCGGGCACCTGCAACACTATCGGGACGGCCTCGACTATGACCTCGATTGTCGATGCGATGGGGCTGACCTTGCCGGGCGCATCCTCGATCCCGGCGACGGATTCCGGCCATCCGCGTATGGCATCCTTATGCGGCGTGCGGATCGTCGAGATGGTTTGGGAGAACTTGAAACCGTCCGATATCCTCGACAAGGCGAGTTTCCTCAACGGTTTGGTCGCCTATATGGCACTCGGCGGCTCAACCAACGCAGCTGTGCATCTGGTCGCCATGGCGCGGCGCGCCGGTGTTGATCTCTCGCTGGACGATATGGCGGCTATGGCCGGCAAGGTGCCGGTCGCCGTCAACGTGTTTCCGTCCGGTGAATACCTGATGGAGGATTTCTACTTCGCCGGCGGTCTCCTCGCGCTTTTGAACAAGTTTTCCCGGCACCTCGATCTGACCCGACCGACGGTCAATGGCCACACGGTTGGTGAAAACATCGCCGGGGCGGAGTGCTGGAACGATGATGTCATTCGCGACGAGGACAAGCCGGTAGTGCCCCTGTCGCGCGGCAAGACGCTGGAAGTTTTGCGCGGTAATCTGGCGCCGAACGGCGCGGTGATGAAGTCCTCTGCCGCCAATCCGAAATTCCTCAAGCATGTCGGCCCGGCCATCGTCTTCGACAATCCCGGCGTCATGAACAAGACCCTGGACGACCCTGATTTGGATATCACCGAGGATACGGTGATTGTTCTGCGCAATGCCGGTCCAGTCGGTGCGCCCGGGATGCCGGAATGGGGTAATTTGCCGATCCCCAAGAAGTTGCTCAAGCAGGGAGTGCGCGACATGGTGCGCATCTGCGATGGCCGCATGAGCGGCACGCATTACGGCACCTGCATTCTGCACGTCTCGCCCGAGGCCGCAATCGGCGGACCACTGGCATTGTTGAAGACCGGCGACCTGATCGAACTCGACGTAGCGGCAGGGACCATCAACATGAAGGTCGATGAGGCGGAAATCGCCCGCCGACGGGCCGAGTGGAAACCCGCCCCGCCGGTCTATCAGCGGTCTTTCGCGGCACTTTACCAGCAACATGTGAGCCAGGCCGATCAGGGCTGTGATTTTGATTTCTTGAGCGGAACGGCCGTCGTGCCGGATCCCGCGATCTATTGAGGAGACAACAATGACCAACCCTTTCAAGGCATGGCTTGCCGAAAAGGACCGGGCAACACCGCTCGGCACATGGCTGATGGCCGCGGCACCTGCAACGGCCGAAGCGCTCGGTTATGCCGGGTTTGATTTCCTCGTCGTCGATATGGAACATGTGCCGATCGAGGTCTCGGATGTCGCAGGCATTCTACGTGCCATCGGCTGCACGCCGGCCGAGGCGGTGGTGCGACTTGCCTGGAACGATCAGGTTCTGGTCAAGCGCGTCCTCGATGCAGGCGCCCGCACCGTCATGCTACCGTTCGTGCAGACCGCGGAGGAAGCGCGTGCGGCCGCATCCTACACCCGCTATCCGCCGCAGGGCATTCGTGGCGTCGCCGCCGTTCATCGCGGATCGAAATTCGGCACGATCCCGGATTACCTTAGGCGGGCAAACGGCGAGGTCTGCACCATTGTGCAGCTCGAAACACCCGAGGCGATCGAGCGGCTGCCTCAGATTGCGGCCGTCGATGGTATCGATGCGCTGTTTGTCGGTCCCGGCGATCTGTCCGCCGCCATGGGCCATATCGGCAATATCGCCCACCCCGAAGTACAGGCGCTGATCGAGAAGGCGGCAAAGGACGCGCGTGCGGCCGGCAAGCCGGTCGGCATCGTCGGTCCCAATCCCGACATGGTGAAGCGCTTTGTCGGATACGGATATGATTTCGCAGCCATCGCTTCCGACATCGCGATGATGACCGGCCGCGCCAATGACTGGCTGGGTGTCCTGAAGGGGCACGCGGCTCCTGTTGCCGCCCCAGCCGCTGCCTACTGAGGATATTATCGTGCAAACCGGCTTCAAGCTCGTTCTCGACGCAAAGACGTCTCTCGGCGAATGCCCCTTGTGGTCGGTGGCCGAGCAGGTGTTGTATTTCGTCGACATCAAGCGCTGCCGCATCCATCGTTTCGACCCTGCGATGAGCGATTTGAAGACCCTCGAACTTCCAGAGGAAGTCGGCTGCATCGGTCTTGCCGAAGGCGGGGGCTTCGTCGCGGGCCTGCGGTCGGGGATATGGCTGGTGGATGCGGATGGCAACCCGTTTCGCAAGCTGGCAGACAATCCCGAGGACCAGGCGATCAGCCGCTTCAACGACGGCATGGTCGATCCGATGGGTCGGTTCATTGCCGGAACCGTCGATGAAAGCCGCGAAAAAGGCATTGCAGCTCTTTACCGGTATGACCGCAACGGACTGGCGCGACTGGCCGATGATCTCCTGACGTCCAACGGTGTCGCGTTCTCGCCCGACGGAAGCCGCCTCTATCACGCCGATACGCTGCGCTACACGCTCTACATGTATGATTACGCTCCGGAAACTGGGACCGCATCCAACCGGCAGGTCTTCGCCCGGTTCGGCAGCGACACTGACAAGGGTCGCCCGGATGGCGGCGCGGTCGATCTCGAGGGCTGCTACTGGACGGCGCTGTTCGAGGGCGGGCGGGTACAGCGCTACAGCCCGAACGGCGCCTTGCTCACTGAGTATCCGGTGCCAGTCAAATGCCCGACGATGGTCAGTTTCGGCGGTGCGGACATGCGCACGCTCTATTGCACCAGCGCCAGTGTCGGCCGGCCCGAGGCAGAGCTTGAAGCCTTCCCGATGACCGGCGGCCTTTTTGCAATGCGCACCGATGTTGCTGGGCTGCAAAAACCCCTTTTTAATCCGGAAGCCTGATCCATGCCATCCACCTATGACACTGTCCGCTATGCATCTCTTCAAGGCCGCACCGTGCTGATCACCGGGGGCGCTTCGGGGATCGGCGCTGAAATGGTCAAGGCATTTTCAGTGCAGGGCGCGAATGTCTCCTTCATCGATATCGACGCGGTCGAAGGGGGAAAGCTTGCAGCAGAAACCGGTGCCACCTTTTCCGCCTGCGATATCACCGACATTGCAGCCTTGCGAGTTGCCATTGCCGGGATCGAGCAGGCGTGCGGCGGCATCGACACGCTCGTCAACAATGCAGGCAAGGATGATCGTCACGCGCTGGCCGATGTCGAGCCGGACAGCTGGCGCCGGGCGCTGTCGCTCAATCTCGATCATCAGTTCTTCGCCACGCAGGCCGTCAGTCCGCGCATGGCGGAGAAAGGGTCGGGGTCGGTGATCATGCTTGGTTCGATTTCCTGGATACGCGGGCGTCCAGGCATGGTCGGCTACACGACGGCCAAGGCGGCCATCAACGGCATGACGAAAACGCTTGCCCGCGAACTTGGCCCTTCCGGAATACGGGTCAACTGCATCGTGCCCGGTGCGATCGTAACCGACCGGCAAATGAAGCTTTGGACCTCTCCGGAGCAGAACCAGCAGTTCATTGACCTGCAGGCGCTGAAATTCAGGCTGGATGCGACCCATGTGGCGCGCATGGCGCTGTTTCTCGGTTCGGACGAGAGTGGCGGCTGCACAGGCTCGAATTTCATCGTCGATGCCGGCCTGACCCAGAATTGACCCCGTCGATGCAAGACTCGAAAGACATAACCATGAAACTCGAAAAGACAGAAACCGGATTCACGCTGTCGATCAACGGACGGACGATCCTCGATCATAGTACAAGTGCACCCTGCATCTTTGCTGGGATCGGGGAGGAGCGCATGGATATGTATCGCGGCAACTTCGAAATTGAGGATTATGTTATCGAGCGTAGCCGGCTTGCACATGCGAGTGTCGATGGAAACCGGATCGCTCTTTCGGAAAAGCCGGGCCAGAAGCCCCGACTGGTGCTGACAGTCACAGGACGCTCCATCGAATTCGAAGCAATGGACCCGTTGCTCAATCGGCTCTGGATTCGTATCGCCGCTGATACCGACGAGCACGTCTGGGGCGGCGGCGAGCAGATGTCCTATTTCGATATGCGCGGCCGCCGTTTCCCGATGTGGACATCCGAGCCTGGCGTCGGGCGCGACCGGACCAGCGAGATCACCTTCAAGTCTAACGTCAAGGATCGGGCGGGCGGAGATTATTTCAACACGAACTATCCCCAGCCGACCTATGTTTCCTCGGCGCTCTATGCGCTGCATGTGGAGACATCGGCCTATTCCGTCTTCGATTTCCGTCGCAAAACCTTTCACGAGATTGAGGTTTGGGCGATCCCTGAGCGGATCGAACTTTTCGCCGCGCCGACATTTGTCGAACTGGTCGAGGTGTTATCGGACCGTTTCGGCCGGCAGCCGCCGCTTCCCGATTGGGTCTATAACGGCGCGATCATCGGCCTCAAGGATGGGGAGAATTCTTTTCTACGGCTTCAGAAGATGCGCGATGCCGGCGTCGCTGTGTCGGCGCTCTGGTGCGAAGACTGGGTGGGGCTGCGCCAGACCTCTTTCGGCGCCCGGCTTTTCTGGGACTGGCAGGCCAGCGAGGATCGTTATCCCGGTCTGCGTCAGAGGATTGCCGAGCTGAATGATGACGGTATCCGGTTTCTAGGCTATGTGAACCCTTATCTTTGCGTCGATGGCCCTCTGTTTGAGATCGCCGAAGCGGCCGGATATTTTGCGACGGATGCAGCCGGCAAGACCGCGCTCGTGGATTTCGGCGAGTTCGATTGCGGCGTCGTGGACTTCACCAACGTGGCTGCTGCGGAATGGTTTGCCGAGGACATCATCGGCAAGAAGATGTTGGACTATGGGCTTTCCGGATGGATGGCTGATTTCGGCGAATACCTGCCAATCGACGTGCATCTTTCGAATGGGATCGATGCCAAGCTGATGCACAATCAATGGCCTACCCTTTGGGCCGAGGTCAATGCGAAGGCGGTTGCAAGCCGCGGCCAGACCGGCGAGGCGCTGTTTTTTATGCGTGCCGGTTTCACCGGCGTCCAGGAACATTGCCCGCTGCTTTGGGGCGGCGACCAGTCGGTGGATTTCTCCCGTCACGATGGCCTCGTCACCGTGATCTGTGCGGCGCTGTCTTCTGGTTTGCTCGGCAATGCCTATCACCACTCGGACATCGGCGGCTACACTAGCCTCTTCGGCAATGTCCGCACACCGGAGCTTTTGATGCGGTGGGCCGAGATGGCGGCGTTCACGCCCGTCATGCGCAGCCACGAGGGGAATCGCCCGCGCGAAAACGTGCAGATCGATCAGGAGCCGCAGGTGCTGTCGCACTTTGCCCGGATGACGCGGATCTACACGCATCTTGCCCCCTATCTCAAATCCCTGTCCGAAGATGCAGTTGCGCGGGGTTTGCCCGTGCAGCGGCCGCTCTTCCTGCATCACCAGGACGATCGCGAGACCTATGCGATCCAGGACAGCTACCTCTACGGCGCCGATATGTTGGTCGCGCCGGTCTGGGAGGCCGCGCAGGCGGATCGTGTGGTCTATCTGCCCCGGGGCGAGTTTTGGGTTCACGCCTGGACGGGCGAAACCTTTGCCGGCGGCGAAAAGCTGCGGATTGCCGCACCGCTCGGGCAGCCGCCCGTCTTCTATCGGGCAGGCTGCGCAAACGAGGCGCTGTTTGCCGGTCTTCGAGGCCTGTAGCGATGAGCGCTGCCGGTCTTGCGGGGGTTCTGGTGCTGTCGGGCATTGCCGCTTATATGCAGACCCTGACCGGTTTCGCCTTCGGCTTGATCATGATGGGCGGCATCGGGCTGTTCACGCTGATGCCGCTGCCGGAGGCAGCAGTGCTCGTCAGTTGCATGGTGCTCGTCAATGCCGCGCAGGTTCTGGCCCGTGGCTGGCGCGATATCGCCTGGGCTGAATTCTGGCCGGTCGTCATCTCAAGCCTTGGCGCTCTTGCAGCCGGATACTGGCTACTGGGCGTGATGGCTTCGGTGTCGATCGACTGGCTGAAGCTTGTGCTCGGCATCGTCATCATTGCGTCAAGCCTGCAGCTTGCACTGAAGCCTCAGCCGCTGGCTCTGCGCTCGTCGAGCGCGTCTTTCGTATTTTTCGGCGCCCTTGCGGGTCTCATGGGCGGCCTGTTTTCCACCGCCGGTCCTCCGCTGGTCTACCATCTCTACCGGCAACCTTTACCGGCGGTGAGCATCCGCGAAACGCTGGTGGCGGTCTTTGCCGTCAATGCCGTCATCCGGCTGGCGATAGTCGCAGCCGCCGGCGATGTACCGCATGGCGGCATCTGGTGGGGGCTACTCTGTATTCCGGTCGTGGTGATCATGACCTTCGTTGCCAAACGGTGGCCACCGCCGCTGTCTGCCCTGTCCATCCGCCGCATGGCCTTCGGCCTGCTTCTCATGTCTGGCCTGTCCCTGGCCATTCCCGCCCTATTCAAGATCATAGGAGATTACGCATCATGACCGAGCGCCGCACACTTGCCCTCAGAGACCCCGCCCTTCTGACAGACAAAAGTTTCGTCGCTGGCGAATGGATCGCCGCACCCGATGGTAAGTCGTTTGCAGTGACCGATCCCTTCGACGGAGCGTTGATCGCCCATGTGCCGGATCTCGGCCAGGCGGTTGTCGCACAGGCGATCGATGCTGCGGCGGACGCGCAGAAACTCTGGGCAAAGCGCACTGCCAAGGAGCGGGCGCAGGTGCTCAAGCGCTGGTACGAGCTTATCATCGAAAACGCCGACGATCTGGCGCTGATCCTGACGACTGAGCAGGGCAAGCCGCTTGCGGAGGCGAGGGGTGAGGTCGTCTCCAATGCCGCCTATCTCGAATGGTTCGCGGAAGAGGCAAAGCGCATCGACGGTGATATAATCCCTGGCCCCAATGCCAGCCAGCGCATCTTGGTGCTGAAGCAACCGGTCGGCGTCTGCGCCGCAATCACGCCATGGAATTTCCCGAACGGCATGATCACGCGCAAGGCGGGCCCGGCCCTTGCCGCTGGCTGCAGCATGATCCTAAAACCCGCATCGCAGACGCCGCTGTCGGCGCTGGCGCTCGCGGTTCTGGCCGAGCGAGCCGGCGTGCCGAAGGGCGTGTTTTCTGTTGTGACCGGTGAGGCCAGGCCAATCGGGCTTGAGTTCTGCCACAATCCGAAGATCGCCAAGATCACCTTCACCGGTTCCACTGGCGTTGGCCGTTGGCTGATGAAGGAAGCGGCTGACGGCATCAAGCGCCTGTCGCTGGAGTTGGGTGGCAACGCGCCGTTCATCGTTTTCGACGACGCGGATCTGGACGCCGCCGTAGAAGGGGCGATGATCTCCAAGTTCCGCAATGCCGGCCAGACCTGCGTCTGCGCCAACCGCATCTACGTACAGGAGAGTGTCGCTGCCGCCTTCACTGAAAAGCTCCTTGCCAAGGTTTCGAGTCTTGTGCTCGGTCGCGGCACCGAAGCCGGCGTCAGCCAGGGGCCGCTGATCGACGAGAAGGCCGTGGCGAAAATGGAAGAGCATGTCGCCGATGTGCTCGCAAAGGGCGGGACCGTGCTGGCCGGCGGCAAGCGCAGCGCCCTCGGCGGCACATTCTTCGAGCCGACGGTCGTGACCGGCGTGACACAGGCGATGAAGGTGGCCAGGGAGGAAACCTTTGCGCCGCTGGCGCCGATCGTTTCCTTCAAGGACGAGGCAGACGTCATTGCCATGGCTAATGATAGCGAATTCGGTCTCGCCTCGTATTTCTATGCCAAAGATATGGCTCGTATTTGGCGTGTGGCGGAAGCGCTTGAAGCTGGAATGGTCGGCGTCAATACCGGCATGATCGCCAATGAAATGGCGCCCTTTGGCGGCATCAAGCAGTCCGGTACCGGGCGCGAAGGATCGAAGTACGGCATAGAGGGCTTTCTGGAGTTAAAGTATGTTGCGCTCGGGGGTCTCTAACACTCTTCGTTAACAAAAGACCAACGCGCCCCCTTCGAGACTTTCAGAGGCCGGTGTCAAGAGGCGTTGCAACGAGATTGTGGCGCCTCTGTCCACAAGGATAGTCCGCGCCTCCGGAACATCCAATCGAGGCTTATACATTCAGGAAGCGTTACAATAATTTTTTACAATAAACGGGCGCTCGATCGTCCAGTAACGTGCGGCCATTTACTAGACTAGATCTCAGTGAATTTCGCTGAAATGCAATGAATTTTGGCCATGGGCGAACTAATTCTGTTTTTAATTGTCAAATATCCGGAGCACACGGAACAAAACGAGACATGATGCGTTTGTGGGCATGATCGAAGCGTGACGCGGTACGCTCTTTCCGGATTGACGTGCTTCACACCACGACGTCGAAGCATCATCCGCCGATCGGACCCGTTTCATGACTTTTATCAAAACAGCGGCTGTCGCCGCAACCTTCGCGTATGCCCTGTCCAGCGCGCCTGCCTTTTCTGCATGCAACATCTCCGACGCCAGGCTCGAAGAAGCGATAATGCAGAAGCCGGAACTGCGTGATCCCAACAATCGCTACCTCGTCCTCGACCTCCGGAGCTTGCGGGATTCAGCATTTCTTCTCTGGACCTACGGTCTCGAAGACGATTGCGAGCGTCTTCTCGGTAATATCCGCGAGCTTATTGCAGCGCCGTCGCTCGGCGAGCGCGGCACGAGCGACGAGGACGCCGTCGATCAGCAGCAGGCCGCTGGGGAGCCTTTGCAGCAACGACTTGGTAAAATAAAGGGCAGCCGCGGCACTCTCAACGAAGGTCCTCTGGTGCCGATAAGTGCGTTGGATCCCGGTCTGCTTGTCAGCGAAATTGTCGGGGCAGAGGTCCGGACATCGGACGACCGCATCGTCGGAGAAGTCCGCAACGTCGTGATCGGCACGAAAGATCAGAAGGACTATGTGATTGTCGCCTCTGGCGGGTTTTTTGTGCCGGGGAAAGACAGTTTTGTGGTTCCGCTTTTGTCGTTGGTCATCGACCGCGCGAGGACAAGCTTCTTCCTGCCGATTTCCAGCGCGCAGCTGCAATCCGTTCCCCTGATGCCTGACCAGGATTACCTTTGGCTCGACGACAAGGCATGGCGCTCAAAGAATGACGCCATCTTTCAGAACCTGATGTTAAAAACCGCGCGTCTTGAACAAGATGACATACCGAAGGCTGACAAGAAGTGAGTGCGCCGATCCAAATAGCGCTGGTGGTCGAGGACGAACCTTTGATCGCCATGCTCGCTTGCGATTTGCTCCAGGAATTGGGGTATATCGTTTTTGAAGCGCGGACCTGCAGGGAGGCGATGGCGCTTCTGGCAACCGTTGAAGGAATTTCACTCGTCTTCACCGATGTCGATCTTGCCGACGGCTCTTCCGGCGCAGAGTTGGCGGTCGTGGTAAAACACGCGTTTCCATCTGTCCATATCGTGGTTACGTCTGGGCGCGCCAAGCCGCCAACCTTGCTCGATAGTATTCCGTTCATACCAAAGCCCTACACCCGGGCATGTCTTTCCAGAGCGCTGGATGTCCAGATTGCTCTGTCAATTTTTGGCATCATGAACAACGAACCATACCAGCGACATCTAGAAGCCATCTAAAAATTGTCCTTAGCTCTCGGAATTGCGCGCTGTTCCCCCTGTCCCAGCGCTCCCTTCATCGGCTCACATCAGGTTTATCGTCATCTCACAATCATCATCACTGTTGCCACGTCGCCGCTTTTTGCTCTGTGTAGGCTTGGCATCCCTGTCTGCGCTGCAAAGCTGCAGTACACCTGATATCGGCTCTCTCATGCCGGAATTTCTGAAACCCGACGCTCGGCTAACGAGTCAGCCCGACCCCGCCCTAATATATGCGGCAACCACCGACGAAGGCTTCAACCTGCCGGCCATTCCGTATCGTCAAATCGAAAGGCGCTTTTACCGACAGCGCATCGTCGACCCGACAGGCGAACGGCCTGGCACTGTGGTCGTCGACACCAAACGCCGGTTTTTATACTTGGTCGAGCAGGGTGGCACCGCAATGCGCTATGGCGTCAGTATTGGCAAAGACGGCTTTGGGTGGCAGGGGGAGGGCGTCATTCAGTGGCGGAAAAAATGGCCGCGCTGGAATCCCCCCGACGAAATGGTGGCACGGCAACCAAAGCTGACCCGATACTCGATTGGAAATGGCGGCATGGCGCCCGGTGTTGACAACCCGCTTGGTGCCCGTGCCCTCTATATCTTCCAAAATGGGGAAGACACACTTTACCGCCTGCATGGAAATTCCGACTGGCGATCGATCGGGAAGGCACAATCGTCGGGTTGCGTTCGACTGATAAACCAGGATGTCATTGACCTCTACAATCGCGTTCCTGAAGGTGCTCGAATTGTCGTCAAGCAGTGACATCATGCGAATAGCAGAAATCGGGGGAAATGCTTTTTCATCGGCGAAATCTGTCTTAACACCCGTTGCGCACTTGCGCTTTCGGCCCTATCGGCAGTGGATCGGTGTTCGCTGGTTCTGTTGAATAAGCAAAACGTGCATTGGCCAGGTGTGTTGCAGCACCGCTGACGCGTAAGCGTATCGGCAACCCGGTTCTATTCAACGGAGCGGTCATGGATCCTTACATCGTAACGCTGACCATCCTGGGGATCGTCATCCTGTTGACAGCATGGCTGCCGATGGTGTTGCGGCGCATGCCCTTATCGTTACCGATCTTGTGCATCGGCATGGGCATGCTTCTGGCCTGGTCTCCGTATCCGCTGTTGCCGCCGTTCAACCCACTGGAAAACAGGGAGTTCACGGAGCGGATGACGGAAATCGTCGTCATCGTTGCGCTGATGGGTGCCGGTCTTAAAATTGACCGCCCGATTGGATGGCGACGGTGGATGACGACCTGGCGCCTCTTGGGCATCGCGATGCCGCTCACGATCGCCGCAATCGCCTGTCTCGGGTACTCGATACTTGGCCTTGGGCTCGCCTCTGCCTTGTTGCTGGGCGCGGCGCTGGCGCCAACGGATCCGGTTCTTGCCAGTGATATTCAGGTTGGACCACCCCGGAGCGGGATTGAAGATGAAGTCCGGTTTGCGCTGACATCCGAGGCCGGCCTTAATGACGGATTGAGCTTTCCATTCGTCCATCTCGCCATCGCTATTGCGCTGGCCGCCAAGGACGGCTCGGCGGTTTTCCAGCACTGGGCTGCCGTCGATATCCTTTGGCGGCTTGGGGTTGGGGTGGCATTGGGATGGGGGGCGGGAAAACTGTTCGGTTGGCTGGCGTTTAGGATTAGCGTGAGAAGTTTGTCCCGGACCAAGGACGGTTTTGTCGCGCTTGGGATGACATTTACGGCCTATGGGGTCACGCAGCTCCTGGGCGGCTACGGGTTCCTTGCCGTCTTTCTGGCCGCAGTGGCTTTCCGTCAAGCCGAAAGAGAACACGACTTCCATGAGCAGCTCCACGACTTTGCAGAGCAGGTTGAGCGATTATTGATGATGGTTCTTCTCGTCTGTCTCGGAGCCATTGCAGCCAGCGGACCATTGTTCGCAAACATTGACTGGAAAATCGTGACGTTAGCCGTCCTTACGCTCGTGATCGTCCGTCCTGTCCTCGGGTGGCTCAGCCTGATAGGCACGGGTCATACGCTCGGCGAGAGCGTTATCATTGCGATATTCGGGATCAGAGGCTTGGGATCGATCTATTACCTCGCCTATGCGACCGGGCAGGCCAACTTCGACAAGGTTGAGATTGTTTGGGCCACTGTCCTCTTAATTATTCTCGCTTCCATCGTGGCTCACGGTGTGGCGGTCACACCGACCATGCGATGGATAGATCGAAAAATGGCGCACGCCCGCCGAAGCAATACGTCGCCAGCAGGCCCTCGGAGCGAGTGAGAGAACTCAGGCTTTGCGGGCCTTCCGGTTTGCATACCGGCGATCGCGTTCAGCTTTGCGGGCTGCATCATCTTCAAGGACACGCGCAATGCGATTTTTATCAGCCAGCTCGCGCGCATCGCTTTCGGCTCTAGCGGATGCTGCAAGGGCGGCATCACGTTCCGCTGTTTCAGCGGCGATGCGGGTCTGTGCGTCGAGTTTTATCTGCTCGCGCCCAGTGCGGCGGGTTTCACGAGCTTCGGCGACCGCAGCGCGTTCTGCCTGTTTTGCCTCGCGGCTCGGCTCGGCCGCTTCTTTCGCAGCGCGGTAGGCCTGAAGGAGAGCGGCCCTTGCATCGTCTGAAGAACTGCGACGGTCGGAAAATTCATTATTTCTAATGTTTCTCAAATCTCTGATCCCGTTTGAATGCTTTAACCCGATGGCTCAGGCTTTTTTAATCCGTCGCGAAGCGGACTTTTTGGCCGGCACCAGAGAGTCCTGCAATTCCTTCGCAAGACGTGCTTCGCGCAGGCGCATGGTTTTGTCCTCGCGGGCCTCGACGATCGAATTCATTTCTTCAACCGCGTGTCCCTTCGCGAAAAATTGCGATTGCGTTGCGCCGAAGGCGATTTCGGCCTGTTGGCGCGATTTGCTGTGTGTCTCTGTCATGGGAATTCCATTCGAGCTTGGCCGGAGACCGGCATTAAAAAAGGCCAGGCAATGTGCCTGACCTTGGTTGGTGATTTGCTTTCGACAGTGCCAGTACATCCGTGGTCAAGGGAAAGCAGATACCGATTTAAGCAGCCTGAAGATTGCAGGCCGACATCTTGCCCGACTTGCTGTCGCGCTCCATATCGTAGCCGATCTTCTGGCCTTCGACGATTTCGCGCATTCCGGCGCGCTCGACGGCAGAGATGTGAACGAAGGCGTCAGCGCCGCCGTTGTCAGGCTGAATGAATCCGAAGCCTTTGGTGGAATTGAACCATTTAACTGTGCCAGTGGTCATGATGAACCCTTTCATAGCAATATAGACGACCGCGACGCGAAAGCGTTGCGGATGATGATAGCGATTGTTTTAAAGGGAGGGTTCGTTCAGGGCGCGGTGCTAATCGCGCAATAACCAAAGCTCAGCAAGAAAATATCGACACAGGTATGACTAGGAGCTTTATCGTCTTCTGTCAACTTTTAGTTTTGTCACATCGGCGATCTACTAATGGATGTGCCCGCATAAACTACACTCTCCCTAACACTTCGGCTTCGTGACGAGATGGCCGCGTCCAGCTGGGTTCCAGCGCGGAATGATATGACAATATGGCTTTTCCTGTGGATCATTTCCTCGCTTCGGGCGTTACCGGGGTTCGTCCTATATATTAAAAAAAGACATACCAACGGCACAAAGGGGCAGGGTGAGGGATGGCGCATAATGGGATCACGGTGCTCGTCGTCGAAGACGAAATCGTCATCCGCATGGATATAACGACTTTCCTGGAGGATGAGGGGTTTACAGTTCACGAGGCAGCTAACGCCGACGAAGCGATCGCCTTGCTCAATGAATACCCTGCCATCAAGGTGATGTTCACCGACATCGACATGCCAGGCACCATGGATGGGCTGAAGCTTGCAGCGGCGGTTCGAGACCGATGGCCACCGGTACAGATCATCGTGACCTCTGGCCATCGGCAGCTGAGTGACGAGTTGCTCCCCGTCCAAGGTCGGTTCTTCAGCAAACCCTACGACCATTCCCGCGTCATCAGCGCCATCCGGGAGATGGTTGCCGCCGGCTAAATACGCCAAAACAAAAGTGGCCCGCCCTGCCGGACGAGCCTCCCTCAATTCACACTCGATCTGGTAGAAATCCATGCCAGCTCAGGCCGGGAGCGCAGCTGATGCTTCCTTCTTCGGCTTTTCGGCAATCATCGCCTCCGTGGTGATCAAGAGGCCGGCCACAGATGCGGCATCCTGAAGTGCGGTCCTGACAACCTTTGCCGGATCGATGACGCCCATGGCAAAGAGATCGCTAAATTCGCCGGTCTGGGCATTCCAGCCGAACTGCAGATCCGGCGTTTCACGCAGCTTACCCACCACGATCGATCCTTTCGGCGCCGGCATTTTTCGGCGATCTGGCGAACCGGCGCTTTCACCGTGTCATCGGCCCTGAAACTGCAACAACAGGGGTCAGCGGTACGATTTCGTTCAACGCGTAGCATTTTTGACTTTAGATCTTTGTTGTAATCCGCTCCTCGCCATTGCGCCCATATTCCCCGATATAGCGGCTGAAGCCAATGTCTGCGGACGTCGCGCGGCGGTGAATTTCAGCCATCGTTTGCTCAAATATCGCGTTAGCGCGCTCCAGCTTCGCATGCGTAGCCTGGTAGGCCGGCATTCTCTCACGAATTTCGGCAAGAATTGCCACCTCGTCTATTGTCGTCATCCGATCGTTCTCGACGACGATTTGTCCATCGACCATGACCAGTTCGATGGAGCGGCCGTTCTCGCTATAGACCAGATGCCTGCCGATATCGTTCGGCGGCGTGAAACCGACACCATTGAGATCGAGCATCAGAAGGTCGGCCGCCTTACCGACTTCGAGCGAACCTGTAACCTCGTCTAGCATTGCCGTTCGTGCGCCGCCGATCGTTGCCATGTTGAGGACTTCGTCGGCTTTAAGCCAACGCTCATAATCAGGCCCCGATGCACTCTGCACCAGCGCGGCAACGCGCATCACGTCGAGAATTCGGGCGGTATCGTTAGAGGAAAGACCATCGGTGCCGAGGCCCACGTGTACGCCGGAATCAAGCAGGCGACGGATAGGCGCAACACCTGCACCGAGCTTGAGGTTTGAAATCGCATTGTGCGCGACGGAGCATCCCGCTTCGCCCATCAAGTCCACGTCCGCATCACTGACCCAGACGGAATGGGCGATCGTCGTGTTCGGCCCAAGGACACCGAGATCGTGAAGGTGGGCGATCAGGCTTTTCCCGTAGAGTTCCGGGCCGGTCACCGCCTGGGTCTTTGTCTCCAGCACATGCGTGTGCATGGGAACGCCGTGACGAAGGGCAAGCGTATAGCAGGCCTGCAGCATCTCCGCAGTGCAGCGTTGCGGCGCGGAGGGCGCCACCATGAAACGAAGCCGGCCATTGGCCCGCCTGTGCAGGGTGGAAAGCACCGTGTCGCAATAATCCATATAGGCGGCGGCCGTCATCGGTGGTCCGAACTCAAGCTTCGCCTTTAGCTCCTCCGGCATGATTTCACGCGCATAGGGCAGGGCGTCCAGCGTATGAATGTTCATCACGGCACTGGAGACATTGGCGCGAATGCCCACATCCTCATAGGCAGAAAAGGCGCAGGCGAGTCGTTCGATATCGTGGCCGGGCGGGTCGAAGAAATCGTCGCAGAGTGTGGTAACACCGCTTTTCAGTGATTCCATGGCCAGCAGCGCGCTCCGTAGATACACGAGCCGCTTCTCCACCTGCGGACCCATCAGGAGCGGATAAGCATAAAGCAGCCATATTTCCAGCGGCATCCCTTCATAACGGCCGCGCAAGAACGTTTCGCTGGAATGCGTATGCGCGTTGACAAGGCCGGGCATCAGCAGTTTGTCGGTCGCATCGATTATCCGCGCGCCATCGGCCGCGAGGTTCGGGCCGATGGCCTCTATGCGGCCGTACGAAACCAGGAGATCTCCGCCAAAGGCCAAACTTCCATGTGTCTTGTCCATCGCCAGTATGGTTGCGTTGCGAAACAGCGTTTTCATGGACGTTCTCCGCTAAGATTTTGGGACTCACCCGTTCAGTTGTCCCGTAACTCGGTGATGCCGCCAGTTGTACCACCTCTAAGGCGGCTGCTGAGCCAGAGGCCGAAGACCGTCGCGAGATAGGGGAGCGCCTGAATGAGATCATGCGGCACGCTATCGCCGAACACGAGTTGCGCGCGGATGCCGATGGCGCTCAGCACGGAAAAGAACATCGCCGATAGTGTGGCGCCGATGGGATGCGCAGCCCCGAAGATGACCGCGGCAAACGCCATGAAGCCACGCCCCGCCGTCATGTTCTGCCCGAAAAATTGCAGGCTGCCCGCTGCCAGCTCTGCGCCGCCCAATGCTGCCAGAACACCGCCGATCGAAAGTGCGGTCAGGCGCATGATGGATGGGTTGACACCGACACTGCGGGCCGCGAACGGATGTTCGCCACAGGCCGATAGTTGCAGGCCGAAGCGTGTGCGGCACAGAAGAAACCACAAAGCCAACACCACCACGGGCATTAGCACCACGAGGATCGAGAGAACACCGTAAGCGCCGAAGGCAGGCCCGAGGCGAGGGAGGCCAAAAGGCGCGTTGACCGCGGACTGGCTGCCGAAGAAGGATTGGATGGCAAGCGCCGTGCCGCCAAGCCCCAGGCCCGTCAACCCAAGTCCGGCGATGATCGGATTGGCTTTGAGCTTCTCGACCACGAACCAGAGGAGAATTGAAGCCAGAACCGCAAAGAGCATGGCGATCAGCAGTGCAAGAGCGACCGAACCGGTGACGACGATGCCGAGGATCGTAGCGCAGGCGCCAATGATCATCAGCCCCTCAAGGCCGAGGTTCCAAATGCCCGCCCGCTGGGCGATGACACCTGCAAGAGTGACGTAAACGAGCGGCGTACCGGAGCGCAAGATGGCGATGATGATATCATTCATGATGAACGTCCCCCGATGCGCAGGATCTTGTCGAGCAGTTTCGACCGAGCTGTGATGAAGAGCGCGATAGCAGCGTTGATAACGTCGATCGCAGCCGACGGCAGGCCCGCCATGACCGGCAGGTAGAGCGCCGCTGAGGCGAGCCCGCCGAAGAACAGCGCAGTTATCGCCGTTCCCGCCACGGAGAAGTTGGCAACAAGAGCAATCAGGATGGCAGTGAACCCATGTGCTGGCAGGAAGCCGCCGGCGATGCGCCCGTTCGGTCCCATGAGCTCGATCGTTCCGGCAAGGCCCGCCAAAGCACCGCTCAACAGAAAGCTGGTGATGCCAAGCTTCCAGAGACGCGCACCCTGCCAGCGCACCATGACCGGGTTACGCCCTGCTAGGCTTGCCAGCATTCCGAAGGTCGTGCGGTTGACCAGCAGCCACATGCCAATCCCGACGGCTACAGCAATGGCGATGATGGTGACTGAGAGGCCCGACGACGTCGAGATGCGATAGGCTGCCTCAAGCGGCCGACTGGAGGCCTGTTGCCCGGAGCCCGACGGGTCCTTGAGCGGCCCGGAAGTGACATAGACCAGCAGCAGGCCTGCCATGAAATTTCCCATCAGCGTGGTGATAACCTCGTCGGTCCCAGAGCGGATGCGAAGGTAGCCGGGCCAGAAAGCCCAGAATGCACCGCCAGCCATTCCGGCGAGCATGCAGGCAGGAATGACGATGTACGCCGGGGCCTCGGAAAACCATTCCGCGACAAAGGCCGCGCAAATGGAGCCGACATAGAACTGTCCCTGCGCGCCGATGTTGAAGAACCCGGCACGGAATGAAATCCCAACCCCAACGGCGGTAATGAAGAGCGGCAACGCCCATCGGAGGCTCTGCTCCAGAGCGCCGGGCCGCAGGAATGCTCCATCTGCCACATTGGTCAGCACCATGGCCGCAGAATACCCAGCAATCTGAAAGACGATGGAACACAGGACCAATGCGAAGATGACAAAGATCAAGCTGCGAAGAATATAGGAAACGCGCGCCATCATCGGGAAACCCCAGTCATTGCGGCTCCGACCGCACCAATGTTGTAAGGAGCCGTGAACGTCCCGACGACCCGGCCCGTTAGCATCACGACGACGCGGTCGCTGATATCGAACAGTTCATCCAGATCGGACGAAATCAGAATGATGCCGCAGCCACGATCGCGCGCTTTGCGCAGTGCGTCCCAGACAAAGGCGGTGGCGCCGATATCGAGGCCGCGTGTCGGCTGTGCCGCGATGATCAGCTTCGCATCCGGGTCGATTTCGCGTGACAGGATGACCTTTTGCGCGTTGCCGCCAGAAAGCGCTCCCGCCTTCTGGGCGACATTGTCATAACGGACGCCCCATACTTTCAAAGCGGCGTCGCATTCGCTGCGCAACCGCGCCGGATTGACCAGGCGCAGAAGCGGCTTTTCAAGAAGCGCGCGGGCAGTCCAGTTTTCCCACAGGCTGGAGGTGAGGCTAAGCCCTTCCGTGTTGCGCTCGAAGGGAATGATGCGCAACCCCTTGATGCGGCGCTGAGCGAGGGACTGGGTGGTAATATCGTGCCCTGCAAGATGGACTTCGCCGCGGCTCGCCTTGGCAAAATCCGCGACGAGGCGGACGAGAGTCCGCTGGCCGTTGCCCTCGACGCCAGCGATACCGACGATCTCGCCGGGGCGAACGTGAAAGTCCACATCCTGTAACGCCGGGCCTTCGTGATCGACAAACGTGGTGATGTTTGAAAGCTTGAGAACCGGCGCCGCCGTTGCCACCTCTGCGACAGTCGAAGTGTGTTCCACCGTGCCAGCACCGGTTAGCGCCTGCGCGTCGGCGGCTGCGAGCCCGCGGTTTGCCTCCCCGATGATGAGCCTGGATAGCCGCGCGCCATCCACATCTGTCGTCATCAGCGGACCATCGACAAGCCGCCCGGCGCGCAGCACAGTTACCGTGTCGGCGACGGCGAGAACCTCGCGAATTTTATGAAGAATGAGAAGAACGGTAACGCCTTGCGCTTTCAGCCGGCGCACGCGCTCGAACAGTTTCTCGATGCCGGACGGTGACAATACTGCAGTCGGCTCGTCGAGGATGAGAACCTTGGCTTGCGTGACCAGCGCCCGGGCGATTTCGATCCCCTGCTGGCTTTCCACCGGCAGGTCGCGAATGCGAGCGCCGAGATCGACCGATAAGTCGAGACTTTCGAGGTGCGGGCGCCAACGCGCAAACAGGCTCCTGCGGGTGAACAACCGCCCGGTTCCCGTTGCACCGAACTCCATGGCCTCTGCCACGGTGAACGATGGCGGCAGCGCGAAGCTCTGGTGAACCAGTTCGACGCCGGAAGCGCGTGCCTCACCGACATTGCCACCGCGCATGACCCGGCCACCGATCGCCACATGGCCGGCGGCCGGCGGCACGAGACCGGATGCGACACGGGCGAAGGTGGTTTTTCCAGCACCATTCTGTCCGACCACGGCATGAATAAGGCCGGCACCGAAAGCGGTGGATACTGAATCGAGAGCGGTGACCGGCCCATAGGTCACCGAGACGTTCTGGCACAAAAGCGCCGGGGCATGAGGATCGGTCATGGGAGGCCCATTCACGTGGCTGATACGGCGGACGGCGTGAACGCCACCCGCCTGCTCATCAGATGGTCGTATTGAAGGGAACAGTAATCGAGCCGTCGAGAATGCCCTTTTTGGCAGCTTCGATTTCCGGCATGATTTCCTTGATCCTGGCGACGGCGTCCCGCGGACCCTGCTCCAGAAAGAGCGGCGATACAATGAAGTCGATAACGCCGGTATCCAGTCCGGTCTTCTCATGCGTTCCGCCTTTCCAGTCCGGGCCGAGCGCCTTGGTCACTTCGTTGTAGAGAGAGATGCCGAAGTCAAGCTGAACGATGCTGCTGATCGATTTCGGCCCTTGCGGGAACTGCGCCTTGTCGAGAACGCTGACCAGGCGGCCTTCCTTCTCGTTTGCCGCAGCGATGATGCCGGCGTCGGTCGCAGCTGAATCGGTCTGAATGAAGTCGATACCGTCATTGAACATCTGCGCGGCGATTTCCTGGCCCTTCGCCGGGTCCTGGAACGAGCCCGCAAAAGCCACGGTCACCGTTGCCTGCGGGTTGACGGAGAGAGCGCCCGCCTTGACGGCGTTGAAATCCGCGTTGATTGGCGGGATGGAAATGCCGCCAATGAAGCCGACCTTGCCGGACTTGCTCATCCGCCCGGCGAAAATGCCCGAGAGGTAGCAACCGAGATAATAGTCGTAAGATACGGTGACGACGTTGGGGATCGCGGGCTGCATCGGATCACCGAAAAGCTGGATCCATTTGACCTCGGGGTAGGATGGTGCCAGGGCCTTGAATGGCTCAGCCACCTCATTGAAGGTCGAGACGATGACGGTCGCACCGGCATCGCAAAGCGTGCGGAAGATCGTCTCGTAGGTGGCTGGATCCTGCGCATAGACGGCACGATACTCGAAGCCCTTCTCTTCCGAGAGTTTCTTCAGATTGGCGATCATCGTATCGACGGGGCCGCTATCGCCTGCCGATTGCGTATGGACGAGAGCGACAAGTCCGCCTTCGGCATGGGCGACCGCAGGTAGCAATCCACCCGCCAATGCCAGCACTGCTGTGCCGGCTGTGATTTTCAGGAAGTCGCGTCGATCGAACGAGGTCTGGTTCAAAATACTGTCTTTCATCTTGCTGTTCCCTTTTTTATGGTTGATTGGGCGGGCAGTATCGCTGCCCGGTTTTCGTCAGACTTGCGGAGAGTAGGAAGCCGGGTTCATGATCATGACATCCTGGCGCTCGATGGCGTTCAGCGCCCAGATTTCGCCGATGAATTTCTGCCAGTCGGGGTCGGCGTACATCGCCGTCCGGCGGGCTTCGCGGTCCGCAAGGCTTTCATAGGCCCACATCAGCACAGTCGTGTGCAGGGTACCGATCTCCGACACATAGAGGCCGACGAACCGGTTGAGATGCCGCTTCTGCACCGGCAGTCCTTCTGCCTCGTATTTCTTCATCCAGCCATCGACCGTGCCGGGGCGAAAAGTATAGGTGCGGTGTTCCAGGATCATTGCCGGTCTCGCTTCAGTTGTTGAGAATGAAATCTGCGCAACGCTCGCCGATCATGATCGCGGGTGCGTTGGTGTTGCCGCTGGAGATGATTGGCATGATGGAGGCGTCGGCGACCCGCAGTCCTTCGACGCCGCGCACCTTCAAGCGCGCATCCACCACGGCCATCGGATCGTTGCCCATTTTGCAGGTTCCAACGGGATGGAACGTCGTCATCGCGGTTGCCCGCAGCCATTTCGACAGATCGGCATCGTTGAGCGCTGCCGGTCCCGGCGCAAGTTCCTTGCCGCGATAACCGTCGAAAGCCGGTTGGCTGATAATGTCGCGGGTCAGCCTGATGCCGCCGATCATGGTGCGCATGTCGAAATCAGTTTGCAAATAATTGGCAAGAATCTTCGGAGCGGCCATCGGATCGGAGGAGCGCAGAGTGATTTCGCCACGGCTTTCCGGATTGACCGGACCGACACGCAGGGTGAAGCCGTGGTTGGCCTCGACCGTCTCGCGCTTGAAGGGATTCGGAAAGTGCAGGTTGGCGGTCTTCTCCAGAGCTGGCATGAAATGAAGCTGGATATCCGGTGCGACAAGGTCGGGCCGCGAGCGAACGAAGGCGCCAGCCTCATAGGGAAAGGTCGTGGTGATGCCTTCGCCGAACAGCATACCCTGGATGACGGACAGCGTTAGTTTGTCGGCACGCAGATCCGAATAGAGCGTCACCGGCTTGCGGCACTCCCACGACATCACGCAGTCGACGTGGTCCTGAAGGTTCTTGCCCACGCCGGGGAGGTCCTGCACAGTATCGATGCCATGCGCGCGCAGTTCGTCGGCCGGGCCGATGCCTGACAGCAGCAAGGTCTGCGCCGAATTGACGGTTCCGGCGGAGAGCACCACCTCGCGCCCGGCATAGGCCTTCTGCATCGTGCCGCGATGAAGATATTCCACGCCGACGGCGCGGCCCTGCTCGACAATGACGCGGTGGGTGTGCGCCTGCGTCATCACTGTCAGGTTGGGACGCGACAGGGCAGGGCGCAGAAATGCAAAGGATGTCGACCAGCGCTTGCCCTTACGGATCGTAAAGTCGTAACGCCCAAAACCCTCCTGTTCGATGCCGTTGAAATCATCGTTGAGCGGATAGCCGGCCTCGCGGCCAGCCTCGTTGAAAACATCCAGCAGGCTGTTCCAGCCGCGGGCGCGGCAGACGGTCAGCTCACCATTCTTCTCGTGGAAGGCGTCGTCGCGCTCGATGTGCCCTTCGGAGCGGCGGAAGGCGGGCAGTACCTCATCATAAGACCAACCTGGAAGACCCATCTGCGACCAGCGATCATAATCGTGGCGGTTGCCGCGCACGTAGATCATGCCGTTGATGGTTGACGTTCCACCCAACACCTTGCCCCGGGGCCAATAGAGAGAGCGGCCGTTGAGATAGGGCTCGGGTTCCGTATGGTAGTGCCAGTTGTAAATACCGGAGTGAAAAAGCTTGCCCATGAGCATTGGCAGACGGAACAGCGGATTGCGGTCTTTGCCACCCGCTTCCAACAGCAGCACTCGGTTGGCCGGGTCTGCCGAAAGCCGGTTCGCCAGTACGCAACCCGCTGAGCCCGCACCGATAATGATGAAATCGAAATGGTCGCTTCGCGCCATGGTCACCACGCAATGGGATTGGATCCCATTTCCTCTAGAAAGTCATTGCAGAGAATGAAGGGGTTGGGGCGTTCGAGCACCGCATCGGCGCGCGCTGGATGATCCCGCAGGATGGCGGTGATGTTACCGTTGCGCCCCTCGCGAATACCGGCTTCAGTGAATGCCTCGGCGGCCACATCACCAAAGGCGATGAAAACCATTGGTCTACTGCTGCCCGCCAGCATCGCAAGTGTCTTTTGAATAATGGGTCGCCAGAGGGGAATGTGTGCTCGGGATTGATGTGGGTCGATGCCCACCTGAAAGCGTGTCAGCGTCAAGGAGGCATTCAACAAAAGCACACCCTGGCGGACCCAACGATCTGCGACCGCTGACGGTGCTTCCATTTCGACCGAGCCCTGTTCGATATCCTGAAGTGTTCTTGGCCATTCGGAAAAGCCGCAGGTGTAGGAGGTGTCGCCGGTGCGTGCCGCGACGATCAGTTGCGTGAAGGCGCGGATGCTAAGCGAAAACATCTTGTCGAGTTCACGCCATTCGGCAACGTTGCCGGCCTCGAAGGCCCGGCCGGTGGCAAAGCCCGGCTCGGGGTAAGGGTCCTGGCCGAGAATGACGCAAGAGACCTGTTCTGGTGCAATGTCGTCATAGGCGCGAAACAGATGCGCACCCTTGGGCATGCCAGGAAAATGGCGATTGCGGCGAACAGGAAAGATCGGCTCCCAGATCTCAAGCTCGAGATCGCCGCCGATCGCTTCAAAGTCGGGCGCTGCACTTGCGCAAAGATCCCGCCAGGCTTGCGGCATATCTGCCTGCCACCCATCCAGAAACTCCCGCATCGCATCTCTCAGTGACGAAGACATTTCGACACCCCTCCTTTGTCATCGACTGTGATGCTAGTCAAAAGCTGACCAAAGTGTCAACTTATTAAACGAGAAAACCTGACAGAATCGTCAGATTATATCGACGTGTGCGATGAAGTGTGACAGGTTATGGTTGCGGGTCGGCAATCACTGTCTGTGTTCACCGCAATAATCTGGAATAAATGAGCGACGTAAGATGCCAAAGATGCCCGCGACCAAAGCCCGGAAAAATGGGGGCGACACCGATGAAAAGATCCGTGCCCGCAACATCCGCGAGATCCTGAAGGCCGCAACGGAAATCTTTTCAAGAAAGGGCTTCGACGGCGCGCGCATCGCCGAGATTGCCGAGGCGTCCGGCCTTCCAAAGGCCAATGTCTACTACTACTTCTCCTCGAAGGAGGAGATCTACCGTGCCGTCATCGAACACCTGATCGAAGGCTGGGACGACGCGTTCGCCCATATCTCGGTAGATCGTGAACCGCAGGATGCGATCCGGTCATATGTCGCGGCCAAGCTCTCCTACACCCGTCGTAATGTCATCGAATCGCGCCTGTTTGCCAACGAGATCATTCGCGGCGCGCAATTCCTGTCGCGCAAGGATCGCCAGCATATGCGCACCATCACCGATGAAAAAGTGAAGGTCATCGAGGATTGGATCGCTGCCGGAAAACTTCGGCCCGTAGATCCAAGGCACCTGTTCATCATGCTGTGGTCGGCAACTCAGTTTTACGCGGATTTCGAGCCGCTAGCCTGCGACGCTCTGCACACGACTAAACTTAAGGGCGTGGATTATGCGCATGCCGCCGAAACGATCAGCGAAACTGTATTGCGGGGTCTTCTTCCCGCGGGGCAGATCTGACGTTTAGTTTTCATTTGATGGTCGATATCGATTTGTCACACGGTAATATGAGAGAACCATTGATGCGTGATTGTTTTGAGCAAGGGCTGCGATGGCGGCAAAAAATCTTTGCCTTCTGGACGATTGACATGACCATAGGACGGTCATCGGTGATTGCCTTAGTCGCGGCTGTCGGCTGGTCGGGGTTTGGTAGTCAGGCATTTTCTCAAGAGACGCTTTATGACGGGCGGCCGGGGCTCGCTGGGCCGGAAGGTACGCCGCCTGAAATTGCGACCTGCGATACTATCAAACAGACACTGGATGGCTTCCAGCCAGAGCGGGATCGGGTTGACCTTTGGATTTCCGGGCCGCTTACTCTGGTGCATACCGACAAGGTCCTCTGGTATCTCGCAGTCTGTCCCGACACCGGAATTCGCGTGATGTGCGTCACCTATTCGAACAATGGTATGAAGACTGGCGATCACGTCGTTCTGGCGGGAGCGTTGGAAATTCAAGATCGTAAGCATGCGGTCCTCGACCCCTGCCTTGCCTCACGCGATTAGGTGGTCCCGGCCGCAAGCCGGCGCTTCTCTAATCGGCGGGGTGAGGTCAAGCTCTTTTCGGCTTTTCCTGGGCGGGACGAGGCAAGATCATCGTCCGCAGTTGGCCCGAAGCGGTCATTCAACCGCCGCAAAGGTTGGCCACTCGGGCGGACCTTTGCGAGCGGGTTTGGTGAAGATATTTCCCTTATAGCAAAGGGTGATTCTTATCAGAAATCCTAGGATTTGCGCGGCATGTGGTGCCCGATACTAACGTTTACCTTGGAAGCGGGTGTTCGATAGATTGCTCCTGCTCACTGAGTGTGGGGGACCGGGCAGCGAAGACTTCCTTGGCTGCGAACAGGCCATTAAGCGCCGCAGGAAAACCAGCGTAAACGGCCATTTGCATTATGGTCTCAGTAATTTCCTCCTTGGTTAGACCGACATTCAGGCCGGCTTCTATATGAACCTTCAGTTGCGGAGTAGCGGTTCCCATCGCAGTCAGCGCCGCGATAGTGGCGATCTCGCGGGCGCGCAGATCGAGGCCAGGGCGGCTGTAGATGTCGCCAAATGGAAACTCGAACACGTAGTTTGCGAAATCGGGGGCGATGTCCGCCAGAGCGGCGATGACATTGTGGCCGGCCGCGCCGTCAATTTCAGCGAGCGCCCGCTTGCCGCGTTCCAGCCGGCTTTCGCCGGCGTTGGGCGATTGGTGCGTCATGGTCATTGTTCCTCTGCTCCTTGCCGGCATATCCGGCAATCTTGGTGTCGAGGACGAGAAGGCAGGCTTGCAGTTCTGCCACATGGGCACGGACACGCTCACGGTGCTGTTCAAGCAACGCGCTGCGCTCGGATTCCGTGCCGACGCCACGCTCCCGTAGGGCTGCGTAGTGCAGCATTTCCCGAATAGGCATCCCGGTCGTTTTGAGACGGTCGAGAAACTCTATCCAGATCAGGATTGACGCGTCGTAATCACGTTGGCCCGATTGGTCTCTGTCGGCATAGGGAAGCAACCCGATCCGCTCATAATAACGAATGGTGTAGGCTGACAGTCCTGAACGCTTTGCCAGTTTGCCGATCTTCATAAACGCCCTTCTTTCGTCACGACGCATGGGAAGCTACCGGTTAGAGCGCACTCCAAGTCAACCCACTAAATACGGATTCACAAAAATTTGCGAAACCGGCACTTGTTTCCCGACTTTTGCGACGGTCGCAAAGGCCGCTTCTGGCGCTTTCCCGCCCAAATCCCTGCTCTACAGAAGCAGGCGTTCACTGTCTGCGTCCGCGTTTAACATCGTTTCGCGGCCCGCGCTTCTGTGGTCCAATCTATGCTGCATCCAACCGATTTATCGCCGGTATAAACGCCGCCACGAACTTACATCAACATCGTCCGCGAAGGACGTCTTCCGCCGCTACGCGGAACCTTGAATTCGCTCTCTCAATTGCCTCTATGGCTGAAGGTTATGCCGACGTGGTCGAGATTTCTCCTCCTTCGTCCATCGAAACTCTGAGCACATGCGATGCATGACCACCGCGAGCCGGCGCGCCAAAGCAACTTTGGCCTTCTTACTACCATGGCCAGCCTCAATGCCCACCCCGTCCAAGCTGAACAAGGGATCGCACAAGATGGCAACGAGGTCATCCGGGTGGGAGACGACCTTGCGTTCCCGGCATAGCTTTCATCGACGATACAGACGTTCGTTTCTGACCGAGACATCGAGGCCGCATAGTGTTTCATGGCTGCGCTCCTCTGCATGATGGTTGTGCCTGGTTCCGACAGACTACGTTTTATCATCTGCGGTGGTGCAGCACCTTCGTTCCGGTCGGAAGAGACGGGGCACGAAGCCGATTAGCCCATCTATGCTGATTTCTGCGATGCTCTTCATTGTTTCCGGATTGCGCCGGGCTCGTTTCACGTCGCGCCGGCGTGGTCGCTGACATCTTCCCGAACCTGCAGAATGCGGTCGATAAGGCCCCATTCCAATGCCTCTTCCGCCGTCATGAAGCGGTCGCGATCCATCGCTTGCTCGAATTCTTCATAGGTGCGGCCGCAATGCTCGGCGTAGAGCCGTGTCATACGATGCTTGGTCTTCTGCATTTCCTCGGCATGGATCAGCATGTCCGATGCCTGCCCCTGGAATCCGCCCAGCGGCTGGTGAATATGGATGCTGGCATTGGGAAGCGCAGTGCGCTCGCCCGACTGGCCGGACATCAACAGGAACGAGCCCATCGAGCGGGCGGTTCCCATGCACAGCGTATGCACCGGGGCGTGAATGTAACGCATCGTATCGTACATCGCGAGGCCGCTGGTTATGACGCCACCTGGCGAATTGATGTAGAGATGGATCGGCCTTTTGGGGTTTTCGGCTTCGAGAAACAGCAATTGTGCGCAGACAAGCGCCGAGATCGTGTCGTTTACCTCCCCGTTGAGGAAGATGATCCTCTCACGAAGCAGGCGGGAATAGATGTCAAAAGACCGCTCTCCCCTGCTGGATTGTTCGACAACCATAGGGACGAGTTGCATTGCTTCGCGCATCGGCGAACTCCAATCATTCGCTATTTTCGGGAAAGCTTGCCGCGTCAGGCGGCGAGCAAGAGGGTCGGGCCGTTGCCGTTGGCGACCGTTTTCGTTAGCCGCTCGAAGGTCGCGTCGGTCAACTCGTGGACGATCCGCAGGCTGGTTCCGCCCGATCCATTCGGGGTGATCGTGAAGGTAACGGTGCTCTCGAGATGGGGCGGGGTATCGTCGCGCAATATGTAGCGGACTTCCTTGCCCGACGTTTCGGAGAGCGACTGTGGATCGGCGAGTGCCTCCCTCGGCAGCCACTTTTCCCGGAATTCCGCGATGCTGATCGCCCGCCAGACCTTCTCCGGCGATGCGTCCAGTTCGTATCTCTGCTCAAAACCGCTTTCCTGCACTTTCGTCTGCACCGCGGCTTTCACGTCGTTCATTGATCCATATCCTTTAGCAAGAGCTTGAGAGCGTCGATGCGAGCCGGCCAGTAGGCGCGGTATTTCGCCAGCCATTGCGCGATAAGGGCCAGCCCGTCCGGATCGACTTCATAGTTCACGAAGCGGCCCTCCTTTTGTTCACGCACCAGCCTTGCCGCTCGCAATACGGCGAGATGCTGGGACATCGCCGGCTGGCTGATATCCATGCCCTGGCGCAGCGTGCTGGCATTCATGCTGCCGTTCGCCAGCTTTTCGAAAATCGTGCGGCGGGTCGAATCCGCCAGAGCGCGAAAAATATCATGTTCGATCATGATGACACATAAGCACAGACTTATGTGATTCGCAAGTCTGCTTGGACCGGACCGGAATTTTGTGATGGCCGGATTGCGATACTGCAGTTGTGGAGCGCGACGCACAGCTTATCACCGAGCGCTTCCTAGAGTTTACGAACGAGACGTATGAGAACGACGCTGGGTCTGCAGGCAAATTTAGCCTGACGCGGAATTGCTGGAGACCATAATGTCCGTAACACTGCTTCTCGCCTATGTTGGGACGGCGTTGTTTCTGCCACTTATGCCGGGACCAGGCCTTCTCTACATCGCAGGACGTACCCTTGCTGCCGGACCAAGTGATGGTGTGGCGTCCTGTATTGGAACGGCAGTGGGTGGGTTCCTACACGTTGTTGCAGGCGCCATTGGTGTTTCCGCCTTGCTGACGACAAGTGCGGAAGCTTTTCTCCTCTTGAAATTCTTGGGAGGAGCGTACCTCATTTTCCTCGGCACGCAGGCATGGCGTTCTGCAGGTCCACCCGCGGCTCCCAAGTTTTCGCCAGACCGCAGGACATTGTCAAAAGCTTTCAGGCAGGGCGTCTTTGTTGAGGCCACGAATCCTAAAACCGCAGCCTTTTTCCTCGCCCTAATTCCCCAGTTTCTGGACCCGTCTAAGCCGACACGGCCAGCAGTCTTGAGGAAATGATCAACGATACATTGCCGGTGCTCCCTGAGCCAATTCACGACTGAACGAGCGACAACTGGTTGGCCATGCGATTTGCATTGCCAACCAGTCTCAAAATAGCGCGCCTTGCTTCAAGCCCAATCGCCTTACGTCTAAGTCACGATTTTTTTGATTTTTAAAGCCAAGAAAGGACGCAGGACCGTATCTCATCAAGGAGACGGAAATACACAGCGTTGAGGTTAAGTTTTCGCTGAACGTGGTCGACGCTGTTAATTCCGCCGGGCGCGGATAGGATGACGTTTCCGCACATTCGTCCAATTTCACGGTGAGTCTTTCATGTGAGGGATTTCGCGCAGATCAGTCGCCTAAAACTTGGCAGACGTCAAATCCTCCCTACGATCAGGCGTTCTTACCGCTCCGGGCGAGGTGAGATCCTTCACGAGTTCAGCGAGCTTCCGATCCGGAAACGCTTCGTCATGACACACATGCCGTCTTCGATGGTCCCATGGTCAACGCCCTGACTTGCCGCCTATCCGGTGATGAAAATGACGGGAAGCCCCGGACGTATTTCCCGGACCGCATCGGCCAGCTAGCGCCCATTCATGCCACCGGGCAGACCGACATCGATCAGCAAGAGATCGATAGGCTGGTCACGAGTGACAAGCTTCAGGGCGCTGGCGGCATCTCCAGCTTCGATGACGATGTAACCGAGATCTCCAATTGTTCGCAGACCAACCTGATCAGGACCTCATCGTCCACCAGAAGGATCGTCAAACTGCGCTCTGGCCTCACGGACCAAGGCCGTCTCAGTAGCTTCGGGCTTTACCAAGAGAACGCATCGCATAACCTTGCTGTCAACGCACGCGGTGCCATGCCCGACGGCTGCAACTTGAAGTTCAAAACCGCCAACGAATGTTTAGATCAAAGCCAGGCCGAGAGCCATCTGGCCGCTGACTAACGGAATTGGTGAGGCTTGCTACAACACAAGGACGAGAAGTGGCGATCCTTCGGAACATTCACCCGCGAGGAAGGTTAGCTGTTCAACGGCCTCGACGGGAAGCATCGTGGCGTTTTCAAAGTCATCCGTTCAAAGCTTCTCCAGGACTCACACATGACCCTCATTCAACGCCTACTTCTCGCCTCCGTATCCTCAATCGCAATGGCAGAGGCTGCCGGTGCCGCAGATCTTGCAACACAGGATCTGACTGCTCCCGTCAACCCGATCGTGGTCGACACAAATGGAGGTTTTTACCTTGGTTCCCTGAACAGTTTGACGTTCCTCGATAATACCCATTTTGCAACCGCCGGCGCACGTGTCAGTACGGACTATGATGTCGGTTACTACAGCGCTTTGCGCGCCGGCTACAGCTTCGGCGAAATGGGCTACGTGTCACCCCGTGTCGAACTTGAGGTGGGCTATGGCAACTCATCGGTCGATTATCATCGCGTCGGCGGTGTCAATATCGGCTCAACGGATTCGTTCGGCGACGCGACGACGATACAGGGATATGTGAACGGTTACCTTGATATCCCCTTAGGCACGTCAGATCAGGGCGGGTTATTTGGCGCGGTGACACCTTATATCGGCGGCGGCGTCGGGTTCATGAACCTTGAACTCAGCCGCCAGGGCGTCTCGGCGACCGGCGTGGTTATCGATGACGACGACACGAAGTTCGCCTACCATCTCGACGCGGGTGTCGGCATTAACCTGCAGGAACTGGGTCTCTTTTCTAATGTCGCACTATTTGACAACACTACGCTCGACATCGCGTACCGTTATACCGCTGCCAACGACTTCAGTCTGCAGGCCCGGGACGGAACCAGCCGAAATACGGACTTCAGCAGCCACGCCGTCCTGTTCGGTTTCCGCAAACAGTTCTGACGAACGTCAAACACAAATCACCCAAGGCAGTGGGCAACGGGGCGATCGCCATTCCCGTCGGCAACAACTCTCACTGACCCCCAGCGACCCATGGGCCGATGACGTTTGGTTGGTGCCCTGGTCACCCAGCAACGCCGACCTGCCCGGGTACACCCCTTGAACGACTATGATCAAAAGTGGATCAACTCTCTTCGGGGCTGTCTGGCAGCCTCTTACTCTTGCTTCACAGCACGCAACGCGTGCGCAAGCGGCTCATACACTTGCCGCTCTTTTCCCTCTGACCGCATCGACAGTAACCCATTGTCGCAGGGCCGCTCGTCGTCCCATCCTACATGGTTGACAATGGGATAGAGGCAAATGCCTTCGACCGGCACCCCGGTCTTCATGGCTGCGCGGACCTCGGCGTAGACGTAAGCAATCCAGCTGGGCCGCCTTTCTCCCTCGATGCCTGTTTCTGCGATAAAGATCGGCTTTCCATAGCGGGCGTAGGTCTCGATCAAGATCGAGCGCAGCGGCTTATAACGTGGGTGGTCCATATCGATGGGAGGTCCACCGTGGATCCACTGGTTATTGTGATAATAGTTGACGCCAACGATATCGAGATATTTTTCAGCGCCGCCGATCTGAGGCCACATCCGGCCGGCGATCAGATCCCAGCCTTGAAACTGTGACTGACGGTGACCTTCGGCAACTCGTCGCTCCCATGGACGAGCCGGATCGGTGACGACGTGGATTACCGGGTCGCAGTGAACGAACCGCGCCCTCGGATCGACAGAAACAATGGCGTCCATGGCTGCAATCGAGGCGCGCGCCAGCTGAACTTTCAGCTCGAAACCGCGTCCATTGGCAAAGGGATTGAGATATCCCGCATCGCCGCCGCCCCAGGAGAAGAAGGAGATTTCGTTGACGGGAGAATAGAACGGCACAGAGCCGCTCTCCCTGGCCACAATCCGTGCCACTGCTCCGGCGAAGCGCGCGAAACGAACGACGAAATCCTGTGACCAAATATCGATGCCATCAGGCCAGCCATAATGCAGCAGATCCCAGATAACCTGGGTGCCAGTCTCGTTTGATGCCCTGAGCATTGGGAGGAAACTAGACCACTCGTATTGCCCGGGGACTGCCTCAATCAGATGCCAGCGCAGTCCATCGCGCACGGTATGCATCGAATGCTGGGCGAGCTGGGAATAGTCGTTTGCTGCATGAACATCATGCCCGGTTTGAGCGATCACATCCAGGCGCCTTCCAACCGTTTCGCCAGCCCGTGCACGGATTCGGTGCGTAGAGCACTCGAAGCCACCCTGAAGAAATGATTGAAACAGCCCTGTGGGGTTCGAACTGGCCCGTTCGGACACGAGCTCCTGAATGAGCCTTTCCCATTGGGGTACGACGGCGGTAGCACTATAATGGGTTTCCACTTTCCACCGCAAAGCGTGTCCGAGCCGCCTGCGCAAGTCGGTGGATGAAATCAGCATCCTCATAGCACTGGCAACGGCGGCCGGATCGCCATAGGGCACAAATAGTCCTGACACGCCATCATCGATTTGCTGCAGGGCGCCATTGTCGGGAGTAGCGATGACAGGCAATCGGGCGGCACCCGCCTCCGCGATCACATGCGGCATGCCCTCGCCTTTCGACAGCCAAGTGAAGATATCAAAGGCGGAGAGGAGAGCTGGAATATCCGCGCGATCGCCGAGAAATGTCAGCGAACCGGTCAATCCGCGGGCGGCGGCCAGCGAGCGCAACTGCATGGCATAGTCCGGTATAAAGGCATCCGGTCCACCGACGATGACGAAACGCGCCGAGATGTTGTCCGCATGTACGATCGCTGCGGCCTCAATGAAGTCCTCGACATTTTTCTTGGGGTCGAGACGGCCCACCCAGCCGATCAGAACATCGCTTTCCGCTACGCCGAGCGACGCGCGCATAGCGGACCTGTCAAAAGGATCGAATTCCGAAAGATTCACCATCGAAGGTATCTCGATCGCATCGTTCTCGCGCCCCACCATAACGGACGCGGCGGCATCCCGAATGGATCGGCACACACCCACGTAGCGATTGGTAAAATGCTTGGGTCCTGCAAGGGCTTCCGACACAAGGCCTCCATGCTCGATCAACGCAGGACGCAAATGAATGCGCTCCAGCGCGGGATAAATATCGGCAACGTTTTGACAGGAGACCACAACGTCATATCCCGATATCTTGCTTGCCAGATAGGAAACCGTATCCTCAAAGGAAAGTTCGTAAGGCGTCGTATCCACATCGACGCCGAGTGCCACCAGTTGCTCATGTGTTTGAGCCGGCATGTTCGGTTTGCGAAAGCATGCGACAACGTCGAGTTTGAAGCGAGCGCGATCGAGGTTGCTGGCCAGAAGCCGGACTTCCGTTTCCTCGCCCCCGACTACCAGCCACGCGAAAACAAAGAGGATGCGGATCGGCGGTTCCAGCGGGATCATTCGTTTACCTTAAAAACGATCTGCACAAATTCAGGCCGGTTTTCCACTAAATCGGTGAGGAATTTAGGACCGTCGTCAAACGGGATCACATGCGTAATCATATGCTCTCGAATGAGAGAACCGTGACTTTTCAACAGTTGTACCGTTTCGCCAGCCAATCGGCGTCTGTCCCAAACGGATTCCAGTCCGCGCGGCACGCGGTTGATCTGGGCGCAGCGGATGTTGAGGCCGTTATGATGAAACTCCTCGCCCAGTCGCAATGCATCGGCGCCACCCTGATAGAAGGCGAGATCGATCACCGTACCCTGCGGACGCAGCGTTTTGAGCGCCACATGCAGGCTGCGGGAATGTGCGCGCGTTTGGAAAACGACATCGGCGCCGCGATCATTACCACCGTTGTGCCAGCGCGCTTTCGCATGCTGCCAGACTTCTTCTTCACTCATGGCCATCAGGCCCATGGCCCGGGCTTTGTCACGTCGAAACTCCGAAGGGTCAGCGATGATGACACCTGAAGCGCCCAGTTTCTCGGCAAAAAGAGCCGTCATCAAACCGACGGTGCCGGCACCGAGCACCACCACGTGACGTCCCGCGATACCCGCGCCAAAATTGGAGACGTTGCTCCCGAACGCATCCGCGTCGGCATGCAATACGCCGTTGGCAGCAATTGGTCCCATCTGTGCGACAAATACGCCGAGAACTGGATCGACATCGGCGGGCAACGGCACTAGCACATCGTGGAAAGGATCGGCCGTGTGGCCGCTTTTGTGCGCATAGGTCGAGGCAACGACATCGCCGATTGCAAAGCCCGGCGCTCTCGATTCTGAGACACGTGCCACTTCCATGTAACCCAGGAACGGGACCGGATAGCGCAGGTCGGGCTCATTTTCGATGAATACGCCACGGCCGCCGTCGAAACGGGAATGGAAGTAGGGGTTGGTATTTTTCATGAATGTCAATTCGGTACCGGCGGAAAAACCGGTGTAAAGCGTTTCCAACCGGACATGCCCATCGGCGGGTGGCCCTTCTTCATACTCTAGGAAGAATGCCTTTCCCGGGCTTTCGATCCCAAGCGAGCGGACACGACGATGGCCCGGAGGCAGGCCCTGTGGAGGTTCCATGCGCGGTGGATGCTGGAGCGGCGCGGCCGCATTGCGGTCCAGCACGGGTACGTGAAGCTTGATCGGTTCACCGCTGCGCGCTGACGTTTCGACGGCGAGCGCCAGCCGGTGGGTTGCCAGCGCATCCTTATAGGTGCACCGTATATGATTTTCACCGCCGCGCACCGCGTCAATGAAATCCCGGTCTTCGCGCCAGACTGGATCACCTTCGGCATGCCGCACGGGCCTACCGGCGCCGACATCGACCATGATATCATGGTCGGTCAATTCGATCGCCAGCCGGTCGGCGAAGATGTTCAGGCCAACCTTGTGACTCCAGCCGAGAAGGCATGTCGACGAAATGTTGGCGATAACGCCTGACTGGAAGGTGAGGTTCGCTGTCGTGACCGCCGGCACGTCGAGGCCCGGGAACTCCGGCCGCTCTTTGAAGCCGATACGTCCATATACTTCAGTCACCTCTCCGATCAAGTAACGGGCAAGATCAATAATATGCGTCGTCTGCTCAACCATCTGGCCACCTGAGCGATCGGTCTTCCACCACCATTGCGGCGGTGGCGTCTGGTCAAGCCAATAGCCAGAGAGGAGCTGAGCAGGATTGTCGGCAAGAACCCGGCGGGCCTCTTCGACAGTATCGAGGTAGCGCCAGTGGTATCCCACGGCTGTGATCAGTTTTGCCCTTTCGACCGCGGTCGACAGTTCTTCCGCCAACCCGATATCGAGCGTAATTGGTTTTTCGACAAAGAAAGGGATGCCGCGGGCAATCAGATCGCGCTCAGCTTGCCCATGGGCAAAGGGAGGAATGCATATGTAAACCGCGTCAAGGACCTCATCTTCCAGCATCCTACTATGGTTGTCGAAGGCCCGCGCGCCAAATCGAGATGCGGCCTGTATGGCACGATCGAAGTCGGGGTCGGCAAAGGCCACCAGTGTCACATCTTCGAAACCGGCCAGAATATCGAGGTGGCGTTGTGCTATGCCGCCAACGCCAATAAAGCCGATGCGTATCTTGTTCATGAAACGATGTCCTTGTGTCTCGTCTGTCTTTTCGGAAAGGAAACGCCGGTATACGGTGGCGGTTTCATCTGCCATGCGCTGTGCCGTAAATTCGGCACGAAACCGGTCTTGGCCGGCCTGTGCTACCGATTTGGCTCGTGCAGGCGATGCAAGAGCATCGAGTATCGCAAAGGCGAGAGCGGAGGGGTCTCCGCACTCCGCCAGGAAGGGATAATCCGTTCCGAGTGCCTCGACCGTGCCACCGATCCGGGTTGCTACAATGGGCAGTCGAAGTGACATCGCTTCGAGAACGGCCAGAGGAAGCCCCTCAAACAGCGAAGGCAGAACGAAAAGATCCGCGCTTGCCATAAGATCTGCGATATCGCTGCGACGGCCCAGGAGCCGGACATACGGACCAAGCGCCAAGTCTTCGACCAGCGCGCCGACAGCTTCTACTTCCTCGCCATTCCCGACAAGAAGGAGAATGGCTGATGGGTAAGCGGCAAGCACCGCCGGCATCGCCCTGATCAGGGTAGCGTGATCCTTCTGTTTGGAAAAACGCGCTACGGTAAGGAGAACGATTTTGCCGTCCAGCCCCAGGGCAGCATCGGCAGACCGGCCGTGTATGGCCTGTGCGACGAGCCCGTTCCGTACGACGGTAATGCGGTCGGAGCCGACACCGTTGCTTTCGAAACTCGACCGTGATGCCTCTGAAACAACAATATGATGCGAAAGAGCCGCGCTTTCCCGCGCATAGTGCTCTTTCTGCCCACTATCGGTCAGCAAATAGGGAAGATGTTCAGTTCGTATGACGGGGATGCCACAGGCTGCTCCGGCCCGTGCAATCTCGTGTCCCTCCCAACCGATGCCAGCATGCACATGAAGAATCGAGGCACCGTAAGAATGTAGCCATTGCTCGAACGCGTTAGGCTCATCAACGGCTTTGACCGCGAGTCCGCCGGCAGCGGCCCTTGCCAGCAGGTTTGCGTCAAGCCCATTAAGGGCGGCTATTGTCACGTCAAACTGAGCCTGAAGCGCTTGCCCCAGTGTCAACATATGCTCGCCCATGCCAGATGGGTCGAGACTGTCGGTCGCCAGTACTACGCGCAGCCGATTCTGGTTCACCATTATGCGCTGGCTTTTAAAGCATCTGGATTGGTTTTCACCATTCGCCGGTAAGTTGCCAGGGCCTGGCCCACGACCTGGTCCATATTGTAATATTTATATGTTCCAAGCCGACCGACGAAGGTTACGTCAGTGCGCTCTCTCGCCAAAGCTTCATACTGCTTGTAAAGCGCCTGATTTTCCGGCCGCGGAATTGGATAGTAGGGGTCTCCCTCGGCGCACGCGAATTCGTAGGAAATACTGGTTTTCGGGTGAATTTGGCCGGTTAGATGCTTGTACTCGGTGACCCGGGTGTGAGGCACGGACTCGGACGGATAGTTGACCACTCCAACTGGAAGTAGCCGTCTGGCATCATGCGTTTCATGCCGGAACTTCAAGCTGCGATAGGGTAATCGGCCGAAACGAAAATCAAAATATTCGTCGATAGGACCTGTGAAGATCGTATGTGCTGCTACTCTATTGCTTCGGATGGCCTCGTACTCTGTCCCAGTCATCACCGTGATGTTCTCATGGTCGAGCATTTTTTCGAACATGTGAGTATAACCGTGAAGGGGCATTGCCTGATAGGCATCAAGAAAATACCGGTCATCCGTATCTACCCGCGTCGGAACCCGCGCGGTCACCGATTTGTCGAGTTGCGAGGGATCAAGTCCCCACTGCTTTCGGGTGTAACCTTCAAAGAACGTCCGGTATAACTCGCTGCCTATCTGTGACAGCACCACGTCTTTCGATGTCACTATCGGATTGCACGGCTCGGCGCGGCTGGCTAGAAACTCTGCCGCTTGCTCATCATTGGCGAGATCAAGCCCGTACAGCCCGTTCAGCGTCGTTCTGTTGATCGGAACAGGAAGTTGCCGACCGCCAACATCAGCGAGCACCCGGTGCTCATAAGGCCTCCAGTCGGTAAACCGCGATAGGTAATTGAAAACCTCGTGGCTGTTGGTATGGAAGATGTGGGGCCCATATTGATGGACCAGAATGCCGTCGTCATTTTGGAAGTCATAGGCATTGCCGGCTATGTGCGGCCGCCGGTCGCAGAGCAGCACCCGCTTCCTGCCATCGGACGCTAGCCTCTCAGCCAAAACTGAGCCCGCAAATCCTGCACCGACAATCAGATAATCATATTCGGCCGATGTTTTAGCGCTTGAACGGTTATGGTTTCTTTCCGTAGGTTGGTCCGGCACGAGGCGCCGCGTTACCGCTTCATCTATCAAGGCGCTCATCGCCAAGAACGTCGCGTCCCAAGATGAGCTCCGGAGCATAGTATCGACCGATGCCAGCCATCCAGTGCCCGACTTTTTCAACGCGAGTGCCTCATCGCATGCTTCGGCAAAACCATCGGCATCGCGCGCTATAAAGACACCTTTTGAATCGCCGTAATGACGAATCACATCTTTAATCGGTGTACTTACGACCGGACGCGCAGCTGCCAAATACTCAGGTGTCTTGGTCGGGCTAATGTATTTTGTCGCGTCATTCAGCGCAAAAGGCATCAGGGCCGCCTCCCATCCAGACAAATAAGCAGGCAATTCCTTGTAGCTTTTTTGGCCGAGGTAAAAAATGTTGGACGCCTTGGGCAAATCTTCTGGAGCGATCTTGGCGACGGGTCCGATGAAGATGAAGGACACGTTTGGTCTGGCCTTGGCCACAGCGTCTATCAGGGCGAGATCGAGCCGCTCGTCGATCACACCGTAGTAACCAAGCTTCGGGCCGACGATGGCCTTCTGGTCGAACGGTTCTTCGGGGTTAACCCGCGCCGCTTGAAAATGAACGATGTCGACACTTGACGGGAAAGGATGCATGTTGTCGTGCAGGTGGCGTTTTGCGTCGTAGAGGCTATGTCCTCCCGTGAAAACCACATCGGCCCTGGCAATCAGCGCCATTTCCGCTTCCTTCAACCGGGCCGGCGCGAATTTGAAATTCGCCAATTCGTCCATACAGTCGTAAACAACTGCCGACGCCTCTATATGGCGGGCGAAACTGTACATGATCGGTGTGTAAAACCACAAAATCGGGCGCGTCGCGCTGTTAAGCCACAGAAGCTCCTCCAGGAGTTTACCCAACGCTTCTTCACGATCCCCCTCACTCCATCCTCGCGGAATGCGAGGTCGAACAGATTTGACGGCTGTGCCTTCGAAAGGATGTATTTCGAGGTAGGCAAGATGATGGTCTGTCGGAATAAACTCTTCAAAGAAGAAAACCTGCCGATCGCCTGCAAACCGCTGCATCAGATGTTGCGGTCGCTGCAGTACAAAATCCCAACGTAGATGAGAAAAACAAATCAGCGGCCCATTGCGATCAGGTGCTGCATGTGACGCTTGAAGAAACGAGCTGGAGAGATTCATTGCACATCCGCTATTAAGAGACGAATGCAAACTATGATTTCAAGGCTTTGTTCCGGGCCTTTCTTAAAACATTTCTAATGTGCTTCGAAAGCCATCGCCGCCTGTAACTTGCGCACTGAATGGTGCCAAGTCCAGTTGTCGATGACTGCCTGTCTTGGCGAAAACAAGGGAAGTGTGGCGAGCATATCTAAAATGGCTTCGTGAAAAGCGTCGGACGCTGCGACGCGCCCGGTCTGCGGCGTTATATATTGAAGCCCACACCTAAGCGCACTGTTTGCAAGAACTGGTAAACCGGCAAGCATATATTCTGTCAGGATTGCCGGAGCCCCGTCGTCGATACCACAAACCACGCCGATCTTGGCTGAATTCATCAACCGGTTGACATCAACAAACGAAACGCCTGGTGGGCCGACGAAGTCGACGTTTATCTCAAGGTCTTTGGCAAGGCCCCGCAAATCCTCGGCCATTTCCCCATATCCGAAGACGCACAGCGCTCGAATGAAACGCGGGAGTTTTGCCAAGGCTTGAAACAGGATGTCATGGCGCTTGTAGTCCTGCGCTGCCGCCACATAAATGATATCGTACGGCTTTGGCCCTGCAACAGGAAAAAACATGCTTTCCGACGCAAATTCTGGCCCAATCGGCAGAATAGCGGTTCTCATAAACGGATGTCGACTATTCACCTCGTCCGACTGCCACGCGGCGCCGGTGAGCACGAGATCGAAATGGCGGCTAACCTCAGGCGGAATTCGCAATGCCGGCGCATCGATAGAGTTATAGATTTTATAGCTGTCTTTGCACGCAATGACGAGGTCTTCAGCTATACCAAGTCCCCAGACGCAGAGGATGTCGGGAGCACCGAATGTCAGTATATGTGCCATCATGTCGTTAGACGAAAACGGTACCTCGGGACCGTTCATCTGGAACGAGCGCCTGACCAAACCCGGTGCGGCACGCAGATTCGCGAGTGGGGCCCCATCTCCGCTCCAGTGCGTCCATATCTCGACTGTATTGACAATTCCTGTTTTCAAGCAAGCCAGAGGCAAGCGCTCGATGTAGCTTCCTTCTACTATAAAATCGCGATCTCCATTTTCGGCGACAATGGGCTCGCCGCGTGCACCACTTTTCCATTGCTCGCAGAATTCGCCGATCGTAGGCACACTCGAATTGAATGTTCCGCCATCCTGAAAATCGCTGATGACGACAAGCCGCCTAAGTTTTGGATTTTGAATCACCATCTTGACCAGACCATTTTTCGTGCAGCTTTTTGAATTGATGAACATGCAAAGGCCTGGTCTGGCCGAGAGTTTGGCGCCTGTGCAACGTCAGATTCCCCTAGCCGCGAGCCGCGAGCCGCGAGCCGCTTGGCCTTAAGCCTTTTGCGACGATCGGCGGGGTGATGCTCACAGGCTGCTCGAATACACATGGTGAGTACCAGCCTTCTTGCCTGCGCTTTATCTTGTTCGTCGTCATATGCTTCCTAAGCCAGGCTGCGCTTAGGGATCGGCAAAACAATGTGATCGCACAATACTATTATGACATGTTACCAAGCCCAATTGGCCGAACACCTGAACCGGCGAGACTTCACCTTTCATAAAGTTGGAAACGGAGGACCTGGAGGGCGAGGTCGTGAAGCCAAGCAATCCTCGGCTTTTTAAGTCTCGCTCGTCAAGAAGCACATAAGACCTCTTTCCCACCTTACAACTTCGTGGCCTGTGTAGATAAGCTCTACACAAGAGTTTTGTCCTCTTCCATTCAAGGATCCACTGCGTGAGCAGTGGATCCTTGGAATTTATCGTTCAGCCTTCGGCTTTCTGGTTGACGACGGAAGTCGCAATGGACGTAAGCGCGAGATCTGTGGCCTGCTCTTCATCCAGCGTCGTCTGCAGCAGTCCGGCGGCATCGTTGAGGCCAAGCTCCAGTGCCCAGGTTCGCAACGTACCGTAGCGCGACATCTCATAATGCTCCACTGCCTGTGCCGCAGCGAGAAGCCCAGCATCTAGGGCAGGGGAGCCTTCGTATTCTTCCATAATTTCGGCACCTTCGTCGGTGATGCCAAGGATCGCGTCGCACGTCTTGGCCTCGGGCTCCTCGCCGATGATCTCAAACACCTGCTCGAGGCGCTCGACATGAACCTTCGTTTCAGCGAGATGCTTTGAAAAAGCGTCCTTGAGCTGCACGCTCATGGCAGCCTCTTCCATTTTGGGAAGCGTCTCGACGATCTTCTGTTCGGCGAAATAGACGTCTTTGAGGGTGTCCAGGAAAAGATCTTGGAGTTTTTTAGTTTCGGCCATGTGAATTTCCATTCTTTCGCTAAGAGGCTGCTGGCACCATGCCAGCGGTTGGTGATTTACGAGATGCGACGACCGGAAACATCGAATACAATCGCACGCTTGGTGCCATAGACACCGCCGAACCAGGCAGCGACTGCTCCAAGAACCAGAGCCAGGAAACCAAGGATCGCCCCGCCAGACACTGCGGCGGTTGCTGCCTGTGCCGCATCGATTGCTTTTTGCTTGGCAGCCTCCATGGTGTCGCGATAGGTTTTCTCATACTGATCGACCTGAGCACGCGCCTGATCGACAGGGATGCCTTGAGCCTTTGCGATGGCATCCGCGGCACGGTTGCGCGCCTCGTCAGCAGTCGCTTCGTCGCCCATTACTACAGCTTGCATTGCCGAGACTGCCGCATTCTGGAGACCTTGAGGATCGTTACCCGTTGTCGAGCGGATCTGCTGTTCTATGCCACCCATCGGGTTCGTGGAGTTGGCGATCGCCGGGGCGGCTGCAGTCACCGCAGTAGCGGCTGTGGAGCCAACGCCACTGACGATGGAGGAAAGACCACTGAACGCGCCGCCGACCAGTGCGCCCACGGACGTGGTCAGCAGGTAGAGAACAATGAGGGTCGTGACGGCCCATGAGGTTAAGCCCTGGTAACCTCCGGTCGAATTGCTGGGTCGGCCGGAAAGTCGGCTGGCGACGTACCCGCCTACGAAAGATGCAATGATACCTGCAACGACAAACCAGATGCCCCCTGCGATAGAAAAGGTGCTGGCTTCAGGATTATCGTACGTCGCCGGGTCAAGGACAGCCGCGCCGATGCCGACACCGAGAAGATTCAAAACAAACTGCGTGCTCAAGGCGATCGCGACACCTGCAAAGATCGCTCCCCATGAGAGCTTATTCAGGGCTGCAGCTGGGTCGATACCGTATGCTTTGTCCGTAGAGAGGTTGGTCGAGATGGGGGCGGTCATGTCCAGTTCCTTTTGTGGTCACACGTTTGTGATGTCTGCTGAACTCGAATTCACCACTTTAGTTCCGTCTGCGATAACCGCGCAGGTGGCGTCCATCGACCTTGGGCGAGCGAAGACGGTGAGATAGCTCCACCGGTTACTCCGTACTCGATCGAAAGTGCCCTTTCACCCACTCGCTGGCTTGTGGACCCAAGATGCTGCTCGGAAGTCCTCGGGAAGGTCGCTGGCGCTTGCGCCCGAGCAAAAGATGATGGGCACGCCTCGGGCCTGCAAAATCAACGCAATCTCACAGCCGTCGCCATCTTTCAAATACATATCCAGAATGGCGAGAGATGGTGTGTATGTAGAGAGCCAGTTCATGGCAACGGCCCGCGACGAGCGCGCCTCCTCGTCCTCCACCATGTGTGTAACGTCGGTCACGGACACAACAGTGCGAGACGGATCGAAAAGAGACATAGCTCTGCTCCATTGAAGTTGGGCAAGAGCAGATAGTCTCTCAAACAGTCGCAGCCGAGGAGAAGGGTGGGCGCAGTGGGACTGGTGGCCCTACTGTACGCCGACTTCACGGGCTGGCTATTAACTTTATTAATAACTTAATAATAATTCGGTTGCACGGCGGTACGGGGTGAATGGTTTCGTCCAGCTTCAAATGCGGTACAGTATCAGTAAGAATTTCTGCAAGCGCTTGTCTCACGCACCTAAAGCGCTGTCCGCGGATTTGACCGTTTTTTACTTGACGTGCGCAGTCGGAATTTCGAAAGTTGGTCATGGCCCTTTCGGTAACGGGAGGACACGTCTCGTACCAGTCCTTTGAACGGTTCCAGGTCCAGACGATCGACAGCATCATCGGACCTCGATGAGGACCCCGACGACGGTGGCAAGCGCCGCACTAGGCTGGAGGCCGACCCTGGATGAGGAAGGTTAGCAAAGCGATGATCTGCTCACCTTGTTATGGTTGGAGGGCTATTCGACGGAAGCACATGGGAGCCGGCCGGAGGGTGCAAAGCCTACAGGGGTTACGGTAGGCATACCCTGCTTTCACGCTCCACTTCCGGCTTGGATGGATGCCAGTGTTTCTTGGGCACGAGGTCGGTGCGCTCGTCACTGCTGCAGGAGCGCGCGAATCTCGACCATCCTTTCAGATGTGTTTTTGGCGGGGCGATGGGACCGTGGAGGTACACAGCTCCAACCGCCGCTGAACGCCAAGACCCGCACCACGTCGGATCGCGAACCAAATGCCCCTAATTTCTACCCCAGTGATGTACGCTCCAGGCACCTGGGGAACAAAAGCCGCCCCGGTAGGTTTAGACCAGCCTTGCACCGACGCAACGGTTTAATAGCCATTTGTTCACTGTTGAAGTTCAGGGATTGAAATGACCAACTATACCGCCGACGCCTCCGTTGTTTCCGAAATCGAAACGTTGCGAATTGCGCTCCCGACATGGATCGTCAGCACTGTTGAACTGGTTGAGCTCGCAGAAAACGCCGAACGCGCCGCAAAGGGAGTCAATCCGGAAACTGCGGACCGGTCCCGCAAGCTCATCGTCGAAGTTGCCGAGTGGCAACAGAAACTCAGCGGATGGCAAGAGTTAAAGTTGAGTCCCCGCCTTCTCGCAGAGCTTCGTATCCTCAAAGCTACGCTCGACGCCTCTATGGACGAGGCGAATGGGGCTGCGGCCCGGCTCAAACTGTTCGATTGACAAGAAAGAGTGCCTTTGGGGTAACGACGCTAAGCAAAGTCATGCCCAAGATGGTTCAGCATGGAAAAGATGATGAAGGCAGTTGGCATTGATGCCAGAGTACATTTTAGCACGTCGCCCATCACGGCGGATTGAAGGATTAATGGGTGCAGATCAAGCGCTGCCCAAACTGGGACCGTAGGCGTTAACGTGAATGTACGGGTCTGATGCTCTAGGCCCGCTGGGCAGTATAGACGTCAAGTGGCCTCAGCCGCAGTCCCTCAGCGTCAAAGAAGCGGAGGTCGTTTGCCTTCCAGCGAAAATGGCAAATCTCGCCTGCCTGAACGGGCACGGGCGAACGATGCTCGGCCGTCACAGTCTGGCCGTCCTCAAGCTGACAATACAGAAATTGCGTGCCTCCCAAGTACTCGTAGAAATCTACCTTGGCGCGCAGCGTTCCTTCCGCGTCTGCAACACTCATGTGCTCGGGGCGGATGCCAAGGGTGAGTCTGTCACCGGGCGTCATCTGCTTGCCATCTATCTGCGTCGCTATCCGGCTTTTGCCGATCCGGATCGATCCGTTGCCCTCCCATTCTGCACTCAACATATTCATCCGTGGCGATCCAATGAAGCCGGCAACGAATGTGTTGGCCGGGTTTTCGTAAATTTCGCGCGGACTGCCGGTCTGCTCGACCCGGCCGTCGCGAAGCACGACGATCATGTCGGCGAGCGTCATCGCCTCGGTTTGATCGTGGGTAACATAGATCATCGTATTGCCGAGTTCGCGGTGGAGCCTGGCGATCTCGATACGCATCGACACCCGTAGCTCGGCATCCAGATTGGAGAGCGGCTCGTCAAACAGGAATACGTCCGGTTTGCGCACAATCGCCCTGCCGATCGCGACGCGCTGCCGCTGGCCGCCGGAAAGCTGGCCTGGGCGGCGTTCGAGTAGCGGGTCGATCTTCAAGATTGCCGAGGCAGCCCTGACGCGGGCGTCGATCTCCGCCTCCGGCGTTCTCGCCATTTTCAGCCCGAATGCCAGGTTTTCCCGTACGCTCATATGCGGATAAAGGGCATAGGACTGGAAGACCATAGCAATGCCGCGATCGGAAGGATCGAGATCTGTGACATCGCGCCCCTTTATCTCGACCTCACCGTCGGTGACCTCTTCCAGACCGGCGATCATCCGCAGCAATGTCGATTTCCCACAGCCGGACGGGCCGACAAAGACCACGAACGAACCCTCCGTGATCGTCAGGTCGATGCCGTGGATCACTTCGAGATTGCCGAAGCTTTTGCGAATGTTGGTCAGCACCACGCCGCTATCGGTCATATTATTCACCGTTCCGTTTCGCCCGCTCTGACCCAGACCAGCATTTCGCCCGGCGCCCGGTTGTCCCAGAAAGGATAGGGCACGAAGCGCGCTGTGGTCTTTTCGGTTTTTGGCGGAGATGTCCGGTAAAGCGCATCACCCCAGTCGGCCTGGTCGCGTGTCACCGGCATGTCGAGCGCAACTGCGCCCCGCAGTTCCGGGATTTCAATCGTCGTGAAATCGGACAGATCATCCGACAACTGAATGCCGTTGAGGCCATCGCCATTATCCGTTGCCTCGACGCAATAGACCATCGGCCCACGCATGAGAGCCGTGCGCCCGGCGTCTTGCCGGACCTGCGGGTTGGCAAACAATGCGCGCGGCGCCAGAGGAATGTCGAGATCGATATGATCGCCACTCTTCCAGTCGCGCTCGATACGGGCGTAGCCGTCGACCATGGTTGCGTCGAGATCGGCCGTTTCGCTATTGACCTTCAGCGTCGAGCCGTCAGCCCATTCGGGGATACGCAGCGAGATTGCAAACCGTGCTGGCTTGTCCGTCTTGACATCAAGACGGATAGCACCATTCCACGGATAGCGGGTATTCTGGGCCAGTTCGATCCTGGACCCGCCAATGTCGAAACGGGCAGTGCTTTCGCCATAGAGATGCACGGCGATCTCATCTTCCGATACGGCATACATGTAGGAGCCGATGGAGGCGAGAAGGCGGGCGATGTTGGGCGGGCAACAGGGGCAATGGTGCCAGACCCAGCGATGATGCCTGCCGGCGCTTTCTAGCGGATTTTCATAAAAGAACGTCTTGCCGTCGAGTGACAGGCCAGACATGGCGCCGTTGTAGAGCGCCTGCTCCATGATGTCGGCATAGCGTCGGTTGGGGCCACGTCCGAGCATGCGATTGGCCCAGAAGACGAGGCCGACCGAAGCGCACGTCTCGGCATAGGCGCTTTCGTTGGGTAGGTCGTAATAGTCGGTAAAGCCCTCGTTAGAGGCGGCCGGGCCGATGCCGCCGGTCAGATACATCTGCTTGGTCGTCAGGTCGTCCCAAAGGGTTTCGAGTGCCGCAGTTAGGCTGTCGTCGTTATACTCGGTGGCGATGTCGGCCATGCCCGCATAGAGATACATGGCGCGGACCGCATGACCGACCACCTTTTTCTGGTCACGGACCGGTTGATGCGACTGGCTGTACTCATAGGTCTTCTGGATGAAGTTGGCAGGGTCGCGGCCGTCGCGGATCGCTTCCTCGGTAAAATAATGCGGTTCCGCGCCGCGCTCATCGACAAAGAATTTGGACAGATCCAGATATTTCTTCTGGCCCGCCACACGCGCCAGCTTCACCAACGCCAGTTCGATCTCTTCATGTCCGCAATAGCCGCGCAGCTGGCCCTCGCCACTGCCGAAAGTCTGGATCAGATAGTCAGAATAGCGGCACATGATATCCAGCAGCTTGCGCTTGCCGGTTGCCTGGAAATAGGCAACGGCACCTTCGATCAAATGGCCGGCGCAATAGAGTTCGTGATGGTCGCGCAGGTTGGTCCAGCGGCGATCCGACTGGACGCGCTGGAACCAGGCGTTGAGGTAGCCGTCCTCGTCCTGCATCTTTCCGTACAGGTCAATGATGTCATCGACACGGGCCTCTAGCTTCGGGTTTTTCCGCCGGTAGAGCGAGTAAGCCACCGTCTCGATCGACTTGCCGAGATCGCTATCCCAGAACATTTGCGTCGTACCGCCCCAGGGCTGGATGGGAATAACGATGCCGGGGCTTGGTTTGCTGGTGTCGATGGCGCTGATCATGCCGGCCTCGACACAGCGATCGAGCAGCGTCTCGGCTGTGGTGTCGCAGATCGCGTCTTGGCGGTCGCCGAACAGGCCATGGATATCCACGCTGGGCACGGGCAGGGGGCGGAATTGGCGGTCTCTTTTCATCGTGTTCATAGCTTCATCCGTTTCTTGAGATCATTTCACCGCACCGGCCATCAACCCGCGCATGTAGTAGCGTTGCAAAAGCAGGAAGACGATCAGGCAGGGGATCGTCATGACGGCGACGCCGGCTTGCACTGCGCCCCAGTTGACCGCGCCGAGACGCCCGGCACGTACCGCCATCATCAGGACGGGCAGCGTGTATTTCTCATTGCTGGACAACAGGATCAGTGCAGCCAGAAACTCGTTCCAGGCATTGAGGAAGGCGAAGATCGCGACGGTCGCAACGCCGGGCAGGACCAGCGGCAGAAGCACGCGGACAAGCAGCTTCAGATCGCGGGCGCCATCGATGCGGGCGGCTTCCTCGATCTCTTTCGGTACGGCATCGAAAGCGTTGCGCATCATGAAGACCGAGAAGGGCAGCTGCAGCGTTACATAGACCAGCATCAGCCCGAGCAGCGAATTGTTCAAGCCCAGCTTGGCGAGGATGATGAACAGCGGCGTGAGGATCGACTGAAACGGGATCATAAGCGTGGCAATGATCAGCACGAACAGCACATTTTTCAGCGGGAACCGGTAGCGCGAGAAGCCATAGCCGGCCAGCAGGCTGACGGCGACGGTCAGCACCACGGTTGCGACCGAGACGAGCAGCGAGTTGACCGCATGCTGCCAGATGCCTGCGCCGAACGTGTCGAGCGAAAGGTAGGAATCGATGCTGATCCCGTTTGTCGGCCACGGCGGTAGCGGCGGCAGGCGCGCCTCCGTTCCGTGGCGGAACGAGGCTAGAAAGGTGATGATGAAGGGCGCCAGGAAGAACAGGCAGATGGCGATGCCGGTCGCATGATAGGCGCTGTTGGCCCTGAAGGCTTTGCGGGTGCGGCGTTGCTTTGAAAGGCTCGTGCTTAAGGTGTTCATGGCCGTTCCTCCCCGACGCGCAGCAGCCAGAGCTGCACGATGCTGATCGCAACCAGAATTGCGAGAAGGGCGATTGACAGTGCGGCGCCATAGCCGAGATTGAAGGACACGAAGGACTGGTTGAAGATATAGTAGACCACCGAGATCATCCTGTTCTGCGGCCCGCCCGACGTCATGATGTAGAATTGATCGAAGGCGAGGATCGAGCCAGTGACGGAGATGATCAGCGCCAGTGCCATCGTCTTGCGCATCAGGGGAAGCGTCAGGTGCCGGAAACGCTGCCAGCGGCCGGCGCCATCGATACGGGCTGCCTCCTTCAGTTCGGCGGGTATGGCCTGGAGGCCGGTGAGCAGAATGATCATGGTGAAACCGGCGATCTTCCAGACGACCATGATGATGATGGTGAGAAAGGCGCTGTCGAAAGTACCAAGCAGGTTCGGGCTCTTATCCATCAGCCCAAGTGCCTTGAGCGCCGGACCAATGAAGCCGCTGTCGACATTGGCCAGCCACACCCAAAGCAATGAGGCCGTGGCGAGGCCAACGACGACAGGCAAGAAGATGATGGTGCGATAAGTGCTGACGAAGCGCCGTTGCTTCTCGACGAACATCGCCAGCGGAAAGGCAACGGCGAAGATCGCGATGGTGACAATCACGGTGTAATAGGCGGTAAATTGCAGCGCCGACAGGAAGCGCGCGTCGTGGAACATACGGACATAGTTCTTGACGCCGATCCAGCGCGTGCCGCCCATCAGCGGCCAGTTGTGGAGGCTCATCCAGCCGGTAAAGATCACTGGCATGACGAAGAACAGCATGACGAGCGCCATCGCCGGCGCGATATAGACAAGGCCGCGCCAACCCGATCTGCGCCGTCTCTTGCGCTGAGGCGACAGGGCCTTCGAACCGATACCGCTCATCTAGAATGCTCCGCATGGATTTTGGGAAATTGGCGGGCAGGCGGCTTTGCCTCCCCGCCACAGCAGCCGGGGAGATTATTGGCCGCTGTCGATGATGGATTGCATTTCGCTCTGGGCGTTGGAAAACGCGCCATCGACGTCATCGCCAAAGATGGCGGCGCTGGTAAAGGTTGCCCATGGGCCATTGGCGCTGTTGATCAGATCGTTGAACTGCAGTGTATATGGCGTCTTGGCCACAGAGATTGCCTGCATGCCGACCTGTAGCCGGGGATCGAGACCTTGCAGCACCTTGTCGGCGAGATCGCCGCGTGTCGGCAGGCTGCCATACTTCGCCATGATCTTCTGGCCGTCCTCGGAATAGATATATTCGAGGAACTCCTTGACGGCAGCCATTTTCGGCGTGCCCTTGGTGATGACGAAATTGTCGCCGCCGGCAAAGGATGACGTTCCGCCCGTAGCGCCAGGGATCAACGTTACGCCGAAATGGATATCCGGATGTTCGGTCACCAGTGATCCGATGGCAAAGGCGCCGAGGCTCTGTTGCCCAATCTTGCCATTGGTGAAGCTCAGGAAGTTCGCGCCGTTGTCGCTGGCGGCACCCGCCGGAACCAGATCCTTCTTGACCATGTTGCGGTAGATATCGACGGCCTTGCGCATTTCCGGCGTATCGAGCGTTGCCGTCTTGCTATCTGCAGACAGGATGTCGGTTCCTGAACCCCAAACGAGCGGAGTGAAGGTGAAGATCATGCAGCCGCCGCAACCGCCGCCCGAAAAGTAGAACCCATAGGTGTCGTCGCCCAATACCCGGATCTTCTCCGCATTGGCGGTGATTTCGTCCCAGCTCGCCGGCGCCTTTTCCGGGTCGAGACCGGCCTTCTTGTAGAGGTCCTTGTTCCACGCGAATACCGAGGTCTCGACCGACAATGGCAGGCCGTAGATGCGATCCTGGTAGGTGCCGAGCTTGACGTGGGACGGCGACAGTGAGTTGAAATAGGGCAGAGACTTTGCCCAGTCCGTCAGGTCCTCGAGTTGTCCGGCCGCCGCAAAGGCGGGGTTGTAGATGAGGTCCATCGAAAGGGCGTCGGGCGCCTGTCCACCGGCAATCGCAGTTGCATATTTCTGCACCAGTTCCGAGAACGGAACTTCGGTCATCGAGACCTGATTCTCGTGGCTCGAATTGTAGGTTTCGACGGTCTTCTTGAAGGCTTCGCCGATACCGGACCGGACCCACATTTCTACCTGCTCCGCAGCGGATGCACTGGCTGCCAGGCACAGGGTAGCGATGCTGGTTGCTGCCAATAGACGCTTGATCATGACACTCCTCCCAATATGGCGCCTCTCCTCGGCGCCCTTGTTCATTCCCTCGGGCTATCACCCCCGCATGATTGCCGGACCACCAGCCGGCATGGCAGTTTCCTCACTCCCGGCTCCACGGGCCGTCCTTCTGCGAGCGCTAGAACGGTCAATCCCGCCTGCCGCCCGAGTTCCTTCAGTTCCATGTCCACCGTCGTCAGCGGTGGCCGCGTCTGGGCTGCGACAATCTCCCAATTGTCAAAGCCGATGACCGACACATCGTCCGGCACTTTGATCCCGCGCTCGCGCAGGGCATCGACCGCACCACGGGCAATCTGGTCATTGCCGCAAAACAGGGCGTCCGGTTTGCCTCCGGGCTGGTTCCAAATTTCGCCAATCGCCTCATGGCCCCAGCTTTCCGACCAGACGCCATACATCACCGGCTCGACGCCACCCGCCGCCTGGCGGTAGGCGTCGGCGCGTTCATGGACCGAAAAGAAATCCTTCGGTCCGGTGATATGCACGATGCGGCGCCGTCCGATCTTTTGCAGCCATTCTACTGCAAGCTGCGCACCGTGTGCGTCGTCGGAGCGGAAGGTGACGCTGTCTGCCGTCCCCTCAGTAAAAGCGTAGACCACCGGGACCGGCAGGTTCGAGAGGTCGACCGGCAGGCGTCTATCCAGCCGCTTACCGGTGGCGATTATGCCGTCGACCTGCTTGTCCAGCATGGCTTCGACATGGATCTGCCCCAGCGCCGGATCATCCTCGATCGCGCAGAGGAAGACCGAGACGCCATGATCCACCAGCGCCTCGGATACCCCGGCCATGACAGGCAGGGTAAAGCGCCCATAGGTGTCGTTGGTCAGAAGGCCGATGGTGAAGCTGCGCTTGCTGAGCAGGCCGCGAGCAAGGGCGTTCGGACGAAAGCCGATATCGCTTGCCACGCGTTTCACCCGTTCGCGCGTCTCGTCGCCCATGCGGCCGTTGTTGTTCAGTGCTTTCGACGCGGTCGAGATGCTGACGCCCGCTGCAGCGGCAACGTCATGGATCGTAATCCGCTTTTTTGCTCCCCCAGTCTCCAGAATGTCCTCCCTCAGTTGCCATGAGAAAACCTTTTACCAAAGTTGTTGTCAAGTGAGAAAACGTTTTCTCAGGTGTCGATTAATTCGACAACCATTGCGAAATTCAAATGTTGCCTCAACTCTCCTCCGCATCGGAAATGCCCATTACACGGTTGAGACGGACAACAAGTTCACCTTGGCAAGAGGTCGCTGACTTCAAAATGACATTGCGTCAGTGGGTGCGTGCGGTCTCATATGATATCCGATGTTGCGTCGCGTGATATGCCGAGAACCGCCCGAGACGCGCGACGGTGCATGTCGATAGGCCCTTGAGTGGCGCGCTTATTACCTCGAGAGCGGGCGGCGCATTGCAGATGGAAACGGTGCAACGGGAATCGGTGATTGCCAATTCGAGACCCTGCGAACCGGTGCAGGTCGTCTATTCACGCGCATTCTGAAGCGCCCTCGATGAGGCGGGAGCGGAGGGGCTGAGAGGAAGAGGGGGGAGGGGGATTCCGGGACGGATTTGGAGGTTCGGAGAGAGGCTCCGGCCGGCCCGTCATGGAGAAACGACATGGCCCAGGCCATCCAGAAAATCATGCTCAGTGCCACGCGTGACATTCCCTTCAACAAACTCATTCTCAGCCAACAGAACGTCCGCAAAACCAAGGGAGGCGTTTCGATCGAGGAGCTCGCCGAGGACATCGTCCGACGTGGCCTGCTTTCGAGCTTGAACGTCAGGCCCCAACTCAACGATGACGGCAAAGAGACCGGCATTTATCGCATTCCGGCAGGCGGGCGCCGGTATCGTGCCCTCGAACTGCTCGTCAGCCGGAAGCGGCTGGCCAAGACAGCTGGCGTCCCCTGCATCGTCAGCGCCAGCGATACGCTGGAGGTCGAGGATTCGCTTGCCGAGAATGTCCATCGTGTTCCGCTCCATCCGCTCGATCAGTTCCGTGCCTTTGAGACCCTGCGCGAACAGGGTCTGGACGATGAGGAGATCGCAGCGCGGTTCTTTGTTTCCGCGGCGACGGTGAAGCAGCGGCTTCGGCTTGCCTCGGTCTCGCCGCGCCTCCTCGACCTCTATGCGAGCGACGAGATGAACCTCGAACAGATCATGGCGTTTTCGATCACCAATGATCATGTCCGGCAGGAGCAGGTCTGGGATACAGTCTCGCGATCGCATGTGAAGGAGGCGTATTACGTCCGCCGGATGCTCACCGAGACGACGGTCCGCGCCAGCGATCGCCGTGCCGTCTATGTCGGTATCGACATCTACGAGGCGGCCGGCGGCGTGGTCATGCGCGATCTGTTCGAGCAGGATCAAGGTGGCTGGCTTCAGGACCCGGCAACGCTGGAACAGTTGGTGTTTGAGAAGCTGAAGACAGACGCCGAGGTTTTGAAGACTGAGGAAGGCTGGAAATGGGTCGAGGCAGCTCTCGATCTGCCCTATGGTCATACGTCGGGTCTTCGCCGTTTCTACGGCGAACAGGCTGCGATGTCGGTGGAAGAGATCAGCCGCTGCGACGAGCTGAAGACGGAGCACGACACAGTTGATGCCGCATATGCGAACACTGAGGATTATTCCGAAGAGACCGAGAAGAGGCTCGATCAACTCCGAACCGCACTCGATGGGCTGAACAAACGGCCGTATGTCTTCAATCCGGACGACGTCGCGCGCGGCGGTGTCTTCATCTCGCTCAGTGCGAACGGCGAACTCAAGATCGAACGCGGTTTTGTCCGGCCCGAAGACGAACCGATGACTGAACCTGATGAACATTGTGCCGGCGGTGATGAAGGCGACACACATGAACAGGCGGAAGGTGCAGCTTCGTCCACGGGTGGCTTTTCCGTAAACAGCAAGACGGTCCCCTCCTACCGGTCCGAGGAGGAGGATGACGCCATCCGGCCGCTTCCCGATCGCCTGATCCTCGACCTGACGGCGGCGCGCACGGTTGCGCTTCGCAATGCGCTTGCCAACGATCCGGTCATGACATTCATCGCCGTGCTCCACAGCTTCGTGCTGAAGACTTTCTATTTCTACGGTTCGGACTCGTGCCTGGAACTAACGCTTCAGAGCGCCAAATTCAGTCAGACGCCGGGACTTGCCGACACGCCCTGGGCAAAAGAGATCGATCAACGCCAAGAAGCCTGGGGGCAGGATCTGCCGAAGGATCCGGGCGCACTTTGGGCCTACCTGCAAGCGCAGCCGCGCACTTGCCCACGCAGATCAAGTCGCCCGCTCGATCGGCTTCGGTATGGTCGAGGCGGGGTGGACACCGACCGTCGACAACTATCTCGGAAGGGTAACCAAAGTACGGATCCTGCAGGCCGTTCGCGAGGCGAAGAATGAGCAATCCGCACAGTCGATTGACCATCTAAAGACGCCTGACATGGCCCGTGAGGCTGAACGGCTTCTCGAAGGAAGCGGATGGCTGCCGGAGCCGCTCCGCAGCGGCGCGACATCGTCCGATGCGCCTGGCGAGGCGATCGATCAGAGCGGCGCGGATGCCGAACTCGACGTCGAAGCAGCTGATCTTCCGGCCTTCCTGGTTGAGGACGCCGGTGTCGGTGACGCCGTCGCCGATGCGCAAGACGCTGTTCAGGAAACCCACCTCGACGCGGCCGAGTAGTGCGTTACGCCCGCAACCGATCCGAGGCGCGGCGGCTGCGCCGCGTCTCGGAGCCGAAACCATATTCCTTTTTCCATTCCACCCGCCCGGCCCCGCTTGAAGCGGATCAGCCGGGCTCTTTCGTTTCAGGAGACTGCAACATGAACAATCTTGTCCAGCATTCCCGCCCGGTATCTACGGGCTTCAAGGTCGACATCTCGCGCGGGGAACGCATCGGCAGCGTCTCGTCCGAATGGTTCTTGCGCCCGGATGACGAGCGTTACCTGTCGCTCAGTGAACTCTATGATGCCGTCAAATTACGCGCCCACCGCGCTCATGCCCGGACGGTCGAAACCAGCGCTGTCAGGGTTGAAGCCACCCGCGACAATGCCCAGCGCCTGGCGCTGATCGTTCCTGGTCAATCGCAGCCCATGGCGCCGACCCATTGGAGCTTTGGCCAGCTCTGCAGTCTGGTCGGCGCTCCGTCCACCTATATGCGCCAGCTGCCGGCGCCGCTTGCCGGCATTAATCTCCAACATGGATTGCTGAACCATCGCGCCGAATTGGTGAAGACACTCGAAACCGGCGACGGTCGCGTCGAGCTTCGCGCGGTGACCGGTCCAGATTACGGCCGCATCTGGGATCACGAGCTGGTTTCGGCGGTGATGAACATCGCCGGAAACGGAACCGGCGACACGATCTGGAAGGTCCCGGGCGTCCTCGACTGGGCGACGATGACCCACAATCCCTTTGTTGATATCACCAAGGACACGACAACGCTCTACGCCAGCGATCGGGACGTTTTCCTGTTCCTCGTGGATGACACGCATCCTATCGAAGCCGGCCGCCTGCCAAATGGAGATCCAGATCTCTACTTTCGCGGCTTCTATGCCTGGAACAGCGAGGTGGGATCAAAGACGCTCGGCATAGCGTCGTTCTACCTCCGTGCCGTTTGTGCCAACCGCATCCTGTGGGGCACGGAGAATTTCGAGGAAATCAACATCCGCCATTCGAAGTTCGCCGCGCACCGATTCGCGCATGAGGCAGCACCTGCGTTGACGCGTTTTGCCAACTCCTCGCCTGCTCCATTTGTTGCTGGCATCAGGGCTGCCCGTGAACGGATCGTCGCCCGCAACGATGAGGATCGAGAGGCATTCCTGCGCCGCCGTGGATTCTCCAAGGGCGAAACCGGCAAGATCATCGAGACCGTTCTCTCGGAGGAGGGCCGTGCGCCCGAAAGCATCTTTGACTTCGTGCAGGGGATTACTGCGCTCGCCCGCGACAAGCCTCATCAGGACACGCGTCTCGATCTCGAAGCCAAGGCGAAGAAGCTTCTCGAACAGGCAGCCTGATTCCAAGGAGATCCCTTTTTTCTGTTCAACCGCGATGCCGACCGACCCTGTTTGGCGGCCGCATCGCCGTGTCCGAAAGGATGTCGCAATGCCCAACCTAGCTCTGCTGGCGCAGCCATCTTTTCGCCGATCGCGGGATTGCGACCCTCGCGTCCGGGCGATGTCTTCGCTTCGAATCTTCCAATGCCGGGGATAGACGTTGCAGCGTCGGATCCCGCAGCAACTGAGGGGTCGCCTGGAAATGGCCTCGACGATGCCTGTTGCCTGAACCTCGCGCTGGCTAACGCGGAACTGGGCGCATCCTCTCTTCGCATCGCGCTATCCGAAACGAGGAGCACCTCAACGATCGCTTTGGCTGGAGCTCGTATGGCCACTGCAACGCCTCGGCTGACCCTGCGACAGATTGAACCGGTGCTGCAGGCTGCGGTCGCTGTCTTCGCGGCAGCGCCGGCGGGAGGGAGAGAAGGGCCGGAAAGGGTTGGCCTGGCCGGGGTGAGAGAGCGTCCTGGCAGGCCGATCCGCTTCTCCGCTCTCGATAGGACTTCCGATGAATGTGTTCTCTTCTCCGGCCGCCGGCGTTGTGGCCAATTCCCTCCTGTCGACGACTGCATCGGAAGATGCCATTCGCGCCGGCCGAATTCACCTTGCAGCAGGCCAGTTGCTACCCTTCCTCGAGCGTGGCCAGATCGTCGATGCAGACGATCTACGCGCTATCATGACGCACGCGTTCGACAACTACGAGGTTTGCGAGGCGGCGCAGGGCTCGGCGATCCAGTCGCGGACAGGCTCACCATCGTCGCGATGGTGAGCCTGTCCGCGCGGCTCCTGCCGACCCACGCACGCCGATCCAACGAAAGCCAGGCGCTGCAGCAGCTCTCGACGCCGATGCCGCTTGCCTATGTCGCGGCCCGTGCCGCCGGCATCATGCCTGATGATCTCGTGCTTGAACCCTCGGCCGGAACCGGTCTGCTGGCGATCTTCGCCGAAATCGCCCGCGCCCGTCTGGCGCTGAACGAATATGCTTGCGTCCGCGGATTGCTGCTGGAGCGCCTTTTTCCCGATGGCAGCGTGACACGGCATGATGCAGCGCATATCGACGACTACCTCGACCGGTCGGTCAATCCCACGGTGGTTCTGATGAAACCGCCGTTTTCGGCGAGCGTGCCCGACGCTGACTGGCGTCAACTTGCCTCACCTTTCGCACGCCTTGCACCGGGTGGACGCCTGGTGGCAATCACCGGCGCCAATCTCTTTCCGGACAATCCGAACTGGCGCAAGGCCTTCATGCGCGAATGGCTGAAGGCGATCGGACTGTTTTCCGAGAACATCGCTTGGAAAACCCGGTTCTTCGTGCCGATGACGGGGGAAGGACCAGCGATCCTGTCGCGCCTGATGGAGCGGCTCGCCTGCTCTCTATTGCCAGTCGCCATTGAGGGGGACTGATCATGCTGTCCGCTTCAGAGCTGGCGGGCCGTCTTGCGCAAGATGCCGAGTTGGTTTGCCGCCAATATCTGTCTGCCGGCGTGCGCGCCGGTAACTACTGGATCGTCGGCGATGTCGCCAACAGCAAGGGTCGCTCACTCTATGTTCATCTGACTGGGCCGCGCAAGGGGAAGTGGACGGATGCAGCCACCGGCGAGTACGGCGACCTCCTCGACCTTGTTCGTGAGACCTGCGGGCTTGTGGATTTCCGCGACGTTGCCGAAGAAGCCCGGCGTTTCCTCAGCCTGCCGCAGCCGAAATCGAGACCGGCCAGGCCATATGAGCTAACCGACAGCCCGCAAGTCAGCCGATCAACCTCTGAGCGAGCGCGCGGGCTGTTCGCAATGGGCAAGCCGCTGCATGGAACACTGGCGGACGCCTATCTGCGTCAGCGCGGTATCCTGCGGGCGGCCGCGCATGCGGCACTCCGCTTCCATCCATCCTGCTACTATCGGGATCTCGTCAGTGGCACAACAACGAGCTACCCCGCCCTGATCGCAGCCGTCACCGATGGAGCGGCTATGGTCACCGGCGTACACCGCACATATCTGGCTGCCTCCGGGCTTGGCGGCGGAAAAGCGCCGGTCGAAGATCCCCGCCGCGCCCTTGGCCGCCTTCTCGGTAACGCAGTGCGCTTTCGCATGCCGGTCAATGCGCCAGTCCCGGTCATGGTCGCGGGCGAGGGGCTCGAAACCATGCTCTCGCTTTCACACGTGATGCCTGACATGCCGCTGGCGGCGGCGCTCACCGCCAACCACCTCGTCGCTTTCCGGTTTCCTCCCGGCGGCGTGCGCCTCTACATCGCCGCCGACGCTGATGCTGCCGGCCGCCATGGTATCGAGGGCTTGAGCCGCCGCGCGCAGGCCGCCGGCATCCTGCCGCTGGTTCTCGAGCCCGAACTCGGCGACTTCAACGACGACCTGCGGCGGCTGGGACCGGACCGGCTGACGGAGCGTTTGCGCGAGCAACTCGTCCCGGAAGACGCCATGGCGTTTCTCCCGGCCTGATGGGGCGGGTAGAGGGAGGTGGTTGCGGCCGGGCACCTCCCAGGCGGCAGAGTCCTTGTCTGTCGTCCGCCGGGGAGGGCCCGCGCCCGCAGCCTGCCGAGAGGCGACCCCTACCACGCGCCATCCGGTCCTTCTGCGGGTCAGTCAGGTTTCTTCCCCGCGCCGGCGTCCTTTTGCGTATCGCCTATTCCCCAAACCGGTTCCCGGTTTCGGGCCGCTACGCCAGGCCGGCGCTCCTCGCGGTATCCAAGAAACCCTCCTGTCCCCGCCCGGCGCTTCGCTGGGCCGCTTCGCTTGCGGTTCCGGACCGTCCGTCGCTTGGGAGGGGATCGCCGTCAGGCCGCGAAGGCGCGGCCTCTATCCGAAGGAGACAAGACATGATCCTGGCTGCGCCCCTTGACGATGGCTTTGAGCCTCATCACGCATCCTCGCCCACTGACCGCTTCATCTACGAAATGCAGCTCTACGGTCATCGTCCCCTCCAGGACGAGCCCGACCCGCGCGGCCTGCCGGAGGAACCGGTCGTTCAATCTGCCATCACCGCGATCTTCGGCGCATTCGCCGAAATGCTCGGCGATACAAGGCTCGAGCCCGATCTCGAGGACTTGCTATGGTCGAGCGTCAATCTCTTCCACCGCGCCGGTGACCGCATCCAGCGCGAACTGCAGCGCAATGAGGACGCGCAGCGTAGCGGACAGCAGGAGCAGGACGGTTCCGAAGTGAAAAGCGTCGAGCTCGAACGCCTCGTCGCCGAAGGCATTTCGCTGCTGGAACGCCGCAACGCCTTCGAGTTCATGCGCGATTATGCCGCTGACCTGTTCGAGGCTGAGACCGGTTCGACCTGGCGGCCGCGCACCGGCTCGAAGGTCAGTCATGCCAACATGACGGCGGCGATGATCGACAGCAGGGACTTTCTCTCCGCCCGTCGCCACGCCGAGACCGAGGTTCTGATCCCCGCGGGCACCAAGATCGCCTTTTCCGGCGGCATGGACTACAATGATCACGAACGCATCTGGGACGCACTCGATCGCGCCCGCGCCAAGTTCCCGGAGATGGTTCTGCTGCACGGCGGTTCGCCGAAGGGCGCCGAACGCATTGCCGCCTGCTGGGCGGAAAACCGCAAAGTGACCCAGATCAGCTTCAAGCCGAACTGGACGAAGCACGCCAAGGCCGCTCCCTTCCGCCGCAACGACGATATGCTCTCGATCATGCCCGCCGGCGTGATTATCTTCCCGGGATCCGGGATCACCGGTAATCTCGCCGACAAAAGCCGCCGCCTCGGCATCCCGGTCTGGCGTTTTGGAGGAGATGGCGCGTGAGCGCCGTTTTCCTGCAAACATGGAAAACATGGGATCGAAGGAGCACCATTCCATGCGACAGTTCAGGACAGGCGATCTCAACAAACAGGTCGGCGATGTCACCGACGCCGCCAGCCGGGAACCCGTCGTTCTTACCCGGCACAATAAACCCGGTTTCGTTCTCATGAGCTATGGCCACTATGAGCGGATGCGAACCGGAGCCGATGCCCGTCGCGCCCACAGCGTCTCGGACATGCCAAAGGAACATGAGGAACTGTTCTGCGAGGCTATCGAGCGGCCGGCGCGGGGTGAGGGCTATGACGATGAGCCGTGAGTTTCGTCCCGGCGAGGTGATCGCCGATCCTTATCTCTGGGCATGGCAACAACAGCGCGGTGAGACCGAGGGACGAAAGCAACGTCCCGTCTGTGTCGTCATCACGATCCGCAGCGCGCGTGACGGGCAGACGCACCTTGCCCTTCATGCGATCACCACGCAGCCGCCGAGGCCGGACGGCGGGCGCTTGAGATTCCTCAGATCGAGCGCCAAAGAGCCGGAGTGGGAGATCTTAAGTAGAGCTGGATTGTCATTGACGAATAAAACTACGATATCGCCGAGCGCTCCTGGTACATCGAACCGGGGCAGGGGATGCTTGGCCGTTTCAGCAAGCCTTTCATGATGAAGGTCGCTGTTCTTTTCGCCGATGCGAGAGGCAAGCCAGGCCGCCAGGTCAATCGCACCGACTAGATGTCCGTATTTAGTTTTGTTACGCTTCCGCCGCTGGACTATTCCCGACGCCCTGCCGTCCCCGTTCTGCCAGACAGGCATGTGCGGATGTCCGTCGGGCACGTCTGCCCGCTGGCTCGGTGGACTGGCGGCAGCCAGGTCATACGTGTCGATCGCAATTGCTGATCCGCCGTGGACGGAGGCACGTCGGCAATGATCACCGCCCGCTGTGACCGAACGGCCAGCTGTGACAGCCTGGCGTCCTTGCGATGTGTGCCCGGGCGACGCAGCAGCCGAGGCCAAGTTGGTCAGTGAGACTGGTGGAGGGGCCCGCGGGATCTCTGTGCTGCACTCGTCGATGAGTACCCGGCGCGCGGTGCCGCTGACCTTGATCGTGACATGCCCTCGGGCAAGCCGGTGTGCTGGACACGGGCCGCATGCCGGTGGCTGATCGATGTGCGCCTCGGTTCTGCGGTTACATCAAAAGCCATTCCCTTTTCATGTCGCCTTTGTAGGCAACCCCCGGCCTAGTGCGGTCAACCCCGAAGGGGTTCGCCCTCGCCTAAGCTCGGTGACCGCGGCCGAGGGCCGCCTTCTTTGGCGCCATCGGGAATGGTTCCCGATGCAACCGAAGGAGACAACACAATGGCCACCACGATCGCAACCCTGACCGAAAAGACCGACGGATCGCTCGAAGGCATCTTCGCCACGATCAAGGTCAACGCCCCAATCGCCCTGATCCCGAACGCTCACAAGGCAAGCGAAGGTTCCCCCGACTACCGGATCATCCACCGGCGCACCGGCTTTGAAATCGGCGCTGGCTGGTACCGCAACTCGCAGCGCACCGGCGAGGAATACCTCTCGGTCAAGCTGGAAGCGCCAGAGATCGGGGTGATCTTCGGCAACGTCGCTCCCGCCCCCGGCGGCGAGGCGAACCGCAAGGTCATTCTCTGGAACGACCCGGCCTGAGTAACGCATTCGCCGGCCCCGCAGTGAGCGGGGCCGCTCACGTCAGATCCCTCTTTATCCTGGAGAATTCCAATGCAACTTATCACCGATGAAATCCGCGCTGCCCTTGCCGCCAATGGCCAGCGCTTCCAAAGCAATCCAGACTTTGATCCGCATCCAGTCGTCAAGCTGTTCACGCCCGACGCGGCCGCAACCTGGCTTATCGCCTCGGCCGAACCCGAAGATCCCGATCTGCTCTTCGGACTCTGCGACCTGGGGGTCGGGTTTCCGGAGCTCGGCTCCGTTCTCCTCTCGGAGATCGCGTCTGTTCGCGGACGCCTCGGGCTGCGCGTAGAGCGCGACCTCGCCTTTAAGGCGGACCGGCCGATCTCCGCCTATGCCAGGGCGTCGACGGCGGTGAGAGCGATCGTCGCCTGACACTCGTGAACGAAAAAGGGCCGCAGCCATCGGGTTGTGGCCCTTTTTCTTCGGATCGTACTGTCGAAGACCGCCACAGCGGGCAGTTGCAACCTGGTCCTCATCAACTGGCACCGTTCGTTGCTAGCTGACTTTGATGCCAGACGCACCCCACGCAGACCTTCGCCCTACCGTGGATCACTTATTGAGCGCATCCTTTAGCGCCTTGGCCGGCGCGAAGGTCAGCTTCTTGGCGGCCGCGACCTTGATTGTAGCACCCGTTGCAGGATTGCGCGCATCGCGCGCCGGTGTGTCCTTTATTTTGAATTTACCAAAACCGGGCAGTGAAGTCTCATTGCCGGCAATAGAGGCTTCCGAGATTGCAGCGATTACCGCCTCGACAACAGCCTTGCCCTGAACCTTGGTCAGGCCATGCTCATTTGCAATCTTATCTGCGATTTCATTGGTGGTGGTCATGGTAACTCCCTTTTGGAAAGAAGAAGATCCTCTCACCAAGACCTGACACTGTCACGGTGCGGATAAACCGCAGGCTTGCCAGCAGGAGCATTTCCACAGCTTGTGGCGGGTCTGGGCTTTTCTGGCGCTTCCTGCGCCAGTTCCAGGGCATGCGAAGCGGCCTCCCGCTCTGTTGGGACCACCTCGCTCTTCCCGCGGCAGCGGTATCTGATTCGTCCCCCAGGCGCGGCCCGGAACGGGTTCGCCAAACAACATCGCCTGGATCGACAGGGCGTCATAGTACGCCAATCTCGCGCCGGCGCGCTGGCATAAAGCTGAAACGGATCGTCAACCCCCCGAAGTTTCGTCGATCCACTGGCATGCGTACAACGAGAGGTATGAACCGATTCGGCACCACCGATCTGCTTTCATGATGATTGAATGCCTATCCCGGAGGCAAGCGAGGCATCTCTCCGTCTTTGATCCGCCAGATCCAGGAAACAAGGTCGCAGCGTGCCACGATCATGTCGTTCAAGGCGGATTCAAACTGGTCGCCAGCTTCCGGTGGCACGAGATAGAGGGCCACTGGAACGGGCTTCGCCTCCGGGAGCATGGCAATCGCCACCGGCTGGGAAGACGGTAGATTGAACCGCAACCCTTTGACACTCTTGCGCCGCAGCTTGGTCAACTTCTCGAGTACCCGCTCCTCATACACGCTTTCCACCGGCAGCCACTCGGCCGTCACCGTCATCAAGGCGATTTCGTTGATCGTCATCATCCCGGATCCCGCAGCACCGATCGTCAGGATCGCCATAAGATGAGAAGCCTCGTTGGCCTGCCACAGCTCCAGTTGAGAGCTGAAGTGGCGCTGCAACGACGTCCAGGCACGATCCTCCAGGAAGAGCTGAAAACCCGGCATATGTTTGATAACGACCTTGCGGCCGCTGCGAGCCTCGCCGAATTCCTTGATTTCCCCGACCAGCAGCATCAGCCGTTTTGCCCCCGGCGCCGATTGGTGAAGCGCCGCCAGCGCCTTTGCCCGGCGTTGCTCGATGGCCGTCTTGTCGTCCGCGCGGAACGGTTCTGGGATGAAAAGCCGATCGACCAATGATTCTCCCCGTATGGTCATCGTCCGTGCCGCCTCGACAAGATGGCTACGTACATGCCACCAGTGCCGCTTCCCATTCCAGAGCGATGTCCACTCAGTCAATCCGCCCTCGTGCCAGAGGTAGTGCAGCAGCGCCCTCAACGAGAGCTTGCGGGTCTTGTTTTTCACCGTCTCCGGGCTCTCCGTATCAGCTGTTGCGGCCGCCGACCGCGTTCCCAGTTTCGTCATGGAAAAATCAAGCTTCAAGGCCGCCGCGCCAGTTGCGGGATCGATCTGGATGGCGCTTCCGATCAAAGGTCCAAGCCCCGTCAGTTCGTATGGTGGTTCATAGGATGCACATTGTGGACCATGCGTTGCGCCGCTGAGGGGCATGCGCTTGATGATATGCTGGTCGCCAATCTGGGCAACGTACATGGGAACACCGGGGCTCCGGCAAAGGCAAAAGGGGCGCAACGTCTTCTCATATGCGGTTGCCAAGCGGTCCGGAAAGACCGCGGTCTGTTCTTCGACGATCAGGTCTCCAATCTGAAATCTGCGCACCATGTCTTGCCTTCCCTATTTGAACGTCGGCGACGTTCATGGGTGGCACACGAGACCAAAACCTGTCTGCTCAGTGCCGGTCATTATCTGCGAGGGGAAAAGCCGCCTCAAGGTCGCGCGGCCCCTCCAATTTTGCCTCCGCTGCGCTTCGACAAAATCGGTTCCTCCGCGCGCCGGCTCCACCAGTCGCTGACGCGAACCTTGACCCGTCTTCTCCCCTCGCAGCACCGATCACCATCGTTCACAAACGTCAAGGAGACGAAGAGATGACCATCGAACAGCACATCGCGGAACTGCGCGCCGAACTTCGCAACGCCAAGACCATCAAAGAGCGCCAGCAGATCGAGACGGAACTCCAGGCGGCTACCGAGGAACTCACCGAAAAGGAGCTGCCCGACTGAGGGATGTGCCCCACTCATCGCGGAAGCCACACCAGCGGCGGTATTTTCGCCGACCGTCAATAGCCGTTTTCCATCAGGTAATAGTCTAGCGCCGCTTTCACCACCGCCGTCATCTTCAGATCGTTTTCCAGGGCTGCTTTTTGCAAGCGCGCCTTCAAGTCATAGTCCAGGGCAATGTTGATGAAGAATTTCACGTTGCGCTGTTTCGTGCGCTTCAGGTTTTTCAAACTGTAGCGCACATCCTCCTGTGCGATAGCGCGCGCCTCAACCATCTCCCGCCGTTGTTTTTCGCTGGGCTTCGGTAGCAGCGGCGCCACCGTCTTGTGCGTCGGCGCAGAAGCGGCAACCGCCTTGGTGTCACAAGTCACGTCCGGCTTCGCCTCCGCCCTGCGCGATGCAATCGAGAAACCCTTCAGATCAAGTCCTGCCTTGCTCATGCCGCACCCTCAAAGCTGATGGACGCGCGGCTCTGCTCGACCTCCTCGACCAGGGCATGGACCTCGAGGCGCGCTTTTCGGACCGGATCGGTCAGGTACTGCATCTGCAGCGTTCCAAGCCCGTTTTGAATTTCTCGATAGATGTTGCGCTCGAACAGCTCAGTGTCGAGGAGTCGCGTGCGGTACTGGGCAGCCGCCAGGCCGGCAACAAATGGTCTTATATAACGGTATGCTTCGAGGTTACGCCCTGGAATGGAGATGCGTGTCCGGACATTGAGATGCGCGATGTTCAAGCCGAGCCGGTCATTCATCTCGTTGACTGCGGCGACGGCTTGTCCCGCCGCCTCAAGTTCCTTGATTGCCGGTTGGATGGGGGAAATCACCAATTCGGCGGAACGGATGATCGTCGCCTGCAAGGAACTGTCCACGCCGGGCGCATCGATAATGACGAGATCAAACGCACGGCCGAGATTGTCGATCGCCTGCTCAATCGACCGTTGCGTCGACGCGACGGCGACCTCGATACGCTCCGGCACGTTGCTTTTCTGCGCGCACAGTTTCCACCAGCCGGACAAATTTTGCCGATTGTCCGCATCGATAAGGAGAACGCGCTCACCGCGCAGCGCATATTCACCGGCCAGCAACGTCACGAGCGTCGTCTTTCCCGCTCCACCTTTGTTGCTCACCGCCGCATAGGTTCTTGTCATCTGTCGCTTCCGGATCGTGGTGACGATCGGCGCATCATGCCTCGAGCCGTGGAACAGCGCAAGCCAGGACTGAATATATTTTGTTCATAGTCTTAAAGCGTAGTTTTCGTCAGGCAGGGATCAATCTGCACCATGGAATATAATCCACACGTCACAGACACACGCCCCAAACACACTGATGTAAGCAAGCGAGTGAATATACATTCACGCGCTACATTGCTGTAATCGATATGTTTAGGGCAAATATGACCAGTGTCCATGGGGAGTTTCCCAGAAGGGGCCTTGCGGAATCGGCTGTGCCCGTGATTGGGGTTGAGGCTCTCAACCCCTCCAGAGATCAAGTGCAACTGCCGTGCCTTCGACTGGAAAAATGTTACCGAAACGGTACTTTCTTTTTGGCAGGATACGCAAAATTGTGATACAAATTTGCTGACGATCGACGGACGAGCCGTCGATGCGGCCTGCGGCCGGCTCGAAGGGAAGGTCTGATGAGTGCGTCTGCAGACAATGGCCCGTCAAGGGAGCGCAGGAACAAAGTCGTCCATGCGCGTTTCAGCAAGACTGAGATCGATCGGATCAGTCGTGCTGCAGAAGATGCCGGGATAACGGTCTCGGGATTTGTGCGGTCTCTCACCCTGGAAGGCGCCGGCGTGCATCCGTTCTTCACAGACGCGGATCGGGCGGTGCTTTCCCTGCTTCTCTCTGACATCAAGGCGGTCGGCGTCAATCTCAACCAGTTGGCGCGATCGCGAAACAGAGGGGATGGAGGAAGGAAGCAAGAGGAAAAAGACGTGATTAATGATGTTCAACGCGTCCTCGCCATTGTGTTGTTCGAACTGCAGTCCTTTGCCGAACGCGGCGCTCGCAGGCACGTTGGGAGCGCGTGATGGAGATTTTCCTCGGCGCGTTCACGGCTGAATGGGAGCAACGCAAGGCAACGTTTCTCCATGATCTGATGCTGGGGCGACGTTCCTTACCTGAGGAGGATGAGCGCCGTCGCCGCGGAGGGGGTGTCCCGCCGGTGGGCCAAGCCGGAATGGCTATGACTCCGGGTGTTCATTTTCGAGCGAGAGGGGGAAGGGAGGCTGATGTGGTCCACCGGCGCGCCGACCGGCCGATGCGCGCTCGCTTTGCTAGCCTAGCTTCGGGAAGCCAGCCGGCCGTTGTCAAGATGGCGTCGTTTGGCAGCGGCTCGCGACTGGGCGCGATGATCAACTATGTCTCCCGCAATGGCGCCGTCGTGGTTGAGAACGAGCGCGGCGATCAGCTCATTGGCCGTGATCAACTTGCCGCTGTCGGCGACGAGTGGGATCACCTGATGAAAAATAGGGCCGAGAGCCGGGACATCGGCCTGTTCAAGATCTCGCTCGCCGACCACGATCACGTTGACGACAAGATCGTTGACCGAGCCCGGCAAATTGTAAAGCACGGATTGGGGAACCGCGCCTTTGCCTTTGCGGTGACCGAGCGCCCGGAGGCAGGCGGGTTCGATATTGAAGGTGTGGCGGTGCTGAGAAGCACAGGGGGTGAGCGATTGACGGCCGACGACAGGGCGGCGGCGATCGTGCAGGCGCGGATGGATCGGGCGGAGAGCGGCGAGGCGAGCGCGGCGTTTCGGTTTACGGGCTATGGTAACGGCACGGACTACGGTACCAGCCAGGTCCGGTCGCTGGTGGCGGCGCGCAAGGGCAGTGTCCAGGACGAGCAGGGGCGAGCGATTGCCGATGCCAAGCAGGCGGGCGATCTCGTTCAGCGCGAATGGCGAGACCAGCTTCACAGCCGCAAGCCCCGTGACGTCATGCATCTGATCCTCTCGGCCCGAGCAGGCACCGACACGACCGCATTTCAACGTGCCGCGCGGGACTTCTTAGGTCAGCAATTCGCGGGCCACCGCTACGTGTTCTCGCTCCACGATAAACAAAGCGATCCGAAGGCGCAGGCAGCGGGGGGCAAGCGTCCGCATAGCCATGTCCATGCCATCGTCGCGATGCGATCCGATGCGGGCGACCGGGTGGAGACAACCATTGCCGCTTTTCGCCACTGGCGGCTGACGATGGCCGAGAAGGCGCGCGCCAATGGCATCGATATGGAAATGACCGATCGCCGCGATCGGGCAAGCGCCCCCGCTTATTTGAAGAACCAGGTTCGGCCGGTGAACACCATCGGTCGTACCCAGCACGAGGGGACCGGTGCTGCAGGCGAGCGGCGTTACGGCGCCAAAAGAGGCGATCTACCCAGTCATTCGGCGACGGTGCGCAGCCATGCCTATATGCAGAAAGCACTCGCAGAGTGGCAGGAAACCCATGATTTTCGCGAGTCGAAAGTGCAACAGGATTTCATTCGATCACAGCGGATCCGGTTGGAGGATTCCAGAACTACAGTCGACGAACGGCATGGGGTCGGCGGGCAAGCAACAAATTCTGGCTCGCAATATCGAACATATTTGGTAAAGTTGGCGGAGCTTGTTTCGGAGGGTGACGATATGCGCCATATGACGCGACCGGAATTCGAGGCTTATGAAAAGCGGGTCGAGACCGCGCTGTTACAGGCCGAGAAATCCATGCCGGCTGAGGAGCGGAAGGATTTCGAGGAGATCGCCCAGGCAGCACGAGAGCACGTCAATGTTCGCCGTGAGATTGTCGAGTTGCTGGAGGAACGAGCGGCGAGCAAGACTTCTGACCAACGGTCTCTGGAACCGGGCAGGGACGCCCCGCATGACGACAAGCTAAGGTGGGACGACGCCGTGACGCGACACGGCCTCGCGGCGACAGACGTCGCAAACAAGGTGCTTGTCGATATCGAGCGTACACGAGAGGCGATCGAGTGGATCAAAGAGGACGGTCCGGACGCAGTGGAGGCGTTGAAGAAGGAGTTGGAAACACATATCGCTATGGCAGCGGAGCTTGCGGTGCCTGGAAACTGGATTGTTCGTGACGTCGCGGAAATCGACGACGAGTTGAAAACGGCGCTGCAGGCACTTGAACGCGATCGTCAGAGGATTGAAGGCGCGAAAATGACCACGAGGGCGGACCTTGATGAGGCGGTCCGTGCCAGTCGCCACACGTCCAACGGCGAGCAGTTGCAGACCCCGGCTGTCGATTGTGACATCCGAGCTCAAGAAAGTACAAGGGATAGCGCGTCACGACGAGAGGCCAGCGATACGATCGGGAGTGGTCCCGCAAAACAGCATGTCCCTCGATTGGCCGAAATCCAACGCGAGGCGAACGAGCAGAATGAACGCGACCAAGATGATCGCGAACGATAGGAGGGGCTGTGATGCGTGACGAGAGACGGATTATTGTGATTTAGGAGCAGAGCAGCAGCGCGGATGGGCTAAGGTTGTTGATCTCCGCTAGGAACTGATCCGGCGTGGGAGTCAGTTCATAGCGCAAATCAACAAGTTACAAGATCTCGGCGTACCACCGCTCGGACGTTGCAAAGCGGAGCGGAAGTGCGGCTGCTTCTAAATCCGCTCAATGACCTCGGGTCGCATGCGGGGGCAGCACGTGACGATCTCATAAGGTGGCGTTCCACGTCGATGGCAGAAGGCAAGTCTCGGATTCTCGCCCGCTTCAAAGATTACCCGAACTGGCCGCTGCGCGGACTTTTCTGGCTTCCGAAGGAGTTGTTCGACGATCAACTGAAGTATAAGACTGGACCCGGTCCGCGAGAAACGCACGACATCCGTAATGCTCTCGAATACATTTCCCCCGGTCTATGAAGGCTAGGCGCGGCCGTTTATGTGGGCTGGACCAACCAGCGATGGCCGGGGCTATCCATTGACAGCGATCTTCTCGAAACGAAGGCTCTTCGTGTGATGAAGATTGCGCGATCCGCGCTGATCCAGCTGGCCTTGCAGCAAGGCGAGGCATTCGGTATCGGGCTATAGCGTTGAATCGACGCTCGCAATTCTCCATCCTCCCCCGGCCGCCCGATGCGCCTCTTTGGCCACGAGAGTTGGTTAGTAGCAGTACCTCTGTTGCAGGATACCCTCGTCGAATCTGCCAATTAATCATATGTGACGTAATAGATGATTTGATCGTGCAATGGGATCGCGAAATCAAAGACCACCCTCGAAAGGCTTGGACATGACGTCCGCGGCGCGCGTTTGCGGCGCGGTATCGTCGCTGCCGATCTGGCGATACGAGCGGGTACATCGCCAAGCACCGTCGCGCGTCTCGAACAGGGGGATCTCGGTCTCGGGATCGGCAATCTCGCGGATATCCTGGTTGTGCTTGGTCTGGTCGACCGGCTCGCCGACCTGATCGACATCCTCAAGGGCGATCTGGGTCTGGCGTTGACCGCCGAACGCCAGCCGCGTCGCGGACGGTCTTTTGCGACCACAATGCGCAGACAGAAGGCGAAGGGTAAGACGGTACAGGATGATCCTGATGGCGAGTCATTCTGATGCCCGACTTCAACGCCCATGTTGTTCTCGGCGAGAGCCTTACACCTGCTGGTTAACTGCGTTTCACGCAAGCCGGGCCGCGCCAGTTCTCGACTTTCGCCTATTACCCCGCCTGGACCGAGAACCCCTGCGACGAGTTGCCTGACCACTTTGCAATGGGAGAAGCCAAATGAACGTGTCCCGGAAACTGAAAATCGCGTTGCTGGCGGTCGTCGTCGGCCTGTTCGGTCTTGAAGCGGGCGAACAGGTTTCGTTCCCAAGGGTATCCGGCTTCTTCTCGATCGCCGAGGCCAGCGTGGGCCGCCCCGCTCACTCCTGTCAGCGTTGCCGGCGTGGCGGGGCGGACGAGGCGACGGACTGTCCGCCGCACCGTGGTCAGATGTGCGAATGGCGTCTACAATTGCTGATCAATACCCGCTAATGATGTCGTTAATGTAAGGGGGGCAATCGTGAATAAAGGAATACAGGGTCTTTTCGAATGGTCTTCAATTAAACGACTGCTCCTCTGCGGAGCGCTTGCCGTGCTGTCCAGCTGTGGCGGGCATCCGAAGAACGTGCTCACTCCCGTGGCGGACACGGCTCAGCAATCCCACAGGGTGGACATGCTGATCGCGACGACCCGGAGCCAGTCGACTGTCCCCGGTGAGATGTTCACGGGCGAGCGGGCGCGCGGGCCGAACTTCGCTGACATCACGGTCTCGGTGCCTCCGGACAATGCGCGCAAGGTCGGCGAAGTATCCTGGCCAAAGAAGCTTCCCCCAAATCCAGCCACTGATTTTGCAACCCTCAAGGCCGACATGATCGACCTCGATGCGGCCAAGGCTTGGCTGAGCGCCTCCGTCAAGAAGACACCGGATGGAAGCGCGCTGGTGTTCATCCACGGCTTCAACACGAAGTTCGAGGACAGCGTCTACCGTTTCGCGCAGATCGTCCGGGATTCCGGTGTCCAGAGCGCACCGATCCTGGTGACATGGCCATCCCGCGGCAGCCTGCTGGCCTATGGCTATGATCGCGAGAGCACCAACTACACCCGCAATGCGCTCGAGAACCTGTTTCAGTATTTAGCCAAGGACCGCGAGGTGAAGGAAGTTTCCATCCTCGCGCATTCCATGGGCAACTGGCTGACGCTCGAGGCGCTTCGGCAGATGGCGATTCGCAATGGCAGCCTACCGGTAAAATTCAAGAACGTGATGCTCGCAGCCCCCGATGTCGACGTCGACGTCTTCCGCTCTCAGATCGTCGACATGGGCGACCCTCATCCGCAGTTCACTTTGTTCGTCTCACGCGATGACAAGGCGCTCGCTGTCTCGCGCCGCGTCTGGGGCGATGTGGCGCGTCTCGGTTCCATTGATCCCGAAACGGAGCCTTACAAGCAGGAACTCGCCGATAACAAGATCACTGTCATTGACCTGACCAAAGTGAAGGCGGGCGACAGGCTCAATCACGGAAAGTTCGCGGAATCTCCAGAGATCGTCCGCCTCATCGGCGCGCGCATCTCCGACGGGCAGACACTGACGGACAGCCGCGTTGGTATCGGAGACAAGATCCTGGCCGCAACAACGGGAACGGCCGCGGCGGCCGGAAACGCTGTTGGGCTGATCGTCGCAGCACCCGTCGCCGTGGTCGATGCGGATACCCGTGACAACTACGGACACCAGCTCGACGCACTGGGACCTTCAAAGGTGTCCCGGTCGAAACCGCTCCCGAAATGCCGGGCCTCCGATACTGTGAATTGCAGAAAGTAATACAAATGTTGGCCACCCATCAGATCTGCGTCTTCGTCCGCATGACCCTCTTCGCGCTGTTTTTCGCTTTCGGTGTCCATGCATCCCATCCGGCGTTCGCGCAGAATGCCGCTCCCGATGCTGCCCAGGCGGAGAAGGTCCAGCGCTTCCTCGAGCTGGTCGACGACCCACAAGTCCGAGCATGGCTCCTGAGTGCAAAGCCGGCAGCTGCGGCAGTTCCCGCAATCGATGAACCGGTCTCATACGCCGGGTTCGCCACGACATTCCGCGCGCAAGCGGCGAGACTGCTCGAAGGGCTCCAAGCGTTCCCGGCGGAAGCGGGCAAGGCGGCAGCGGTGCTGCAGGCCGAGCTCGACACCAGTGGCAGCGCGCGCCCCATCTTCTTCGTGCTCGCTTTCGTCGCGGCCGGGCTGGCGGCGCAATGGTTCTTCTGGTGGATCAGCCGTGGATGGCGCGCCTGGATTGCGTCTCTCCAGGTCATGACCCCGCGAGACAAGCTCGTTGCTATCTCAGTCAGGCTACTCTGGTCTACCTGCTACGTGCTGGCCTTCGCCTTGGGAAGCATTGGCTTCTTCCTTGCCTTCGCATGGCCGCCGCTCGTCCGTGAAATCGTCGTCGGCTTCCTGTTCGCCGTGGTCATCTTCCGGCTTGCGCGCGTCACTTTCGACTTCCTTCTTGCGCCATCCGGATCGGCTGGCCTCGCTAACGCAGAGCGTTTCCGTATGGTCCCGGTCACCGACCAGGCCGCCGCCCATTGGACGAAGCGGCTCGGCTACATCGTCGGCTGGTATGCCTTCGGCTCCGTGACTGTTCACCTGCTGACCACACTCGGCTTTGCGGATAACTCCCGGCAAGTTGCGGCCTATGCGCTCGGGATCGTTCTTCTCGTGCTCGGCGTCGAAGCCGTCTGGAACCGTCCGGCGACACCTCATTCGATGGAGCAGGCAGGACGCTTCAGCCGCATCGGCGTCCGTGCGCGCAACTGGCTTTGGACGGTTTACTTCGTCTCACTATGGCTGCTTTGGGTGGCGGGAATGATGAAGCCGTTCTGGATCGCCGTCGTCGCGGCTGCCCTGCCGGGTGCGATCGCTCTGACGCGCGCCTCCGTCGATAACCTGCTCAAGACCAACATACCTGTCAGCGATGCCTCAAACGAGGACGTACCTGCCGATGGTATTGTCGAGGTTGACACCGTCTCTGTCGATGGCACTGCCTCTTCGGGACCTGTCAGCGTGATCAAGACCCAGCCGGGCGTCGTCTCCGTCATGGTCGAGCGGGGAATACGGGCTGCGCTTATCGTCGGTGCCATCGTCCTGCTGGCCAACGTCCTCGACATAAACCTGACGGGCATCACCGCCCAGGATTCCGTACCGCTCCGGCTGATGCGCGGAGCATTGAGCGCAGGCATCATCCTGCTGGTGATCGATTTGATCTGGAATGTCGTCAAGGTGCTGATCGACCGCAAGCTTGGGGAGACGGAACTGGCCCACGAAGCCGGGAGCGACCGGGAACGGAAGCGCGCCCGCATCCGTACGCTCCTGCCGATCCTGAAGAACGTGCTGATGATCCTGTTCGTCGCCGTCGCGATCATGATGGCGCTCTCGGCGATGGGCGTCGAGATCGCGCCTCTAATCGCTGGGGCAGGTGTTGTCGGCGTCGCCATCGGCTTCGGCGCCCAGACCGTCGTCAAGGACATCATCAGTGGCATGTTCTACCTACTCGATGACGCCTTCCGGGTTGGCGAGTACATATCGAGCGGCAGCTACAAGGGCACGGTCGAGTCGTTCAGCTTGCGGTCGGTGAAACTGCGCCACCATCGGGGCGCGATCTACATCGTGCCGTTCAGCGAGCTTGGAGCGGTCCAGAACCTCAGCCGCGACTGGGTCGTCGAGAAGCTCACCGTCACGGTCGGCTACGACACCGACGTCGACAAGGCCCGCAAGATCATCAAGAAGATCGGACAGGAGCTGCTGGTCGATCCGGAGCTCGCGCCTATCACCATCGAGCCACTCAAAATGCAGGGCATCGACAGCATGGGGGATTCGGGCCTGATCCTGCGGATGAAGTTCACCACGGTCCCCGGTGAGCAGTTCACCCTGAAGCGACGCGCCTTGATGATGATCAACAAGGCGTTCCACGACGCCGATATTAAGCCCGCGTTCCCGACCGTGCAGGTCGCAGGGGGCGACCGGAGCGCGGACGTCGCGGCGGCCGCGCAACAGGCTCTGGCGAAACACAACGAGGCAATCGCTGCAGCAAACCCATAAGGGCGCAGGGGAGGATTCCATGAAAACCGGATTGATGGCAGCTGTCGGCTGGCTGGTCCTTTGTCCAGCGGTATGCAACTCGGCGGAACTCGCTGAATGGCAGGCCAAGGCGCTGGAACAGATAAAGTTGAAGCACGGCGTTGTCAGCGCCCGCTGGCGGTCAGTCGAGAAAAACGACTTCTGGGTCAGCATGGATGCCGACACCTACCATGCCGATGGCTTCAAGCGTTTCGTCTGCGACATACTGAGGGAGGCCGGCGCGCCGCCCGGAACGACCACGTCCGTCTCCGTGTTCGACCCGCCCTCCTACAGCAACAGCGGCTGGCCAATGGGAACGGCGGAGTGCGATTGAGCGAGCTGGCACTCCCTCCGCCGAGCCAGATCAATGCGCGGCAACCGCCGAGATGATCCCGAGCTGACCAAGCCCGCTCACGAAAAGTTGCACCGCCACTGCAGTGAGCAGCAGACCGAACACCACCTCCGAGATGACAAGACTGGCGGGCTTCATGCGCTTTGCCAGCACATCGACGTTAGTGAAGAGCACGTAGTCGAATGTCGCGACCAACAGGATGAGGGCGAGGACGATCGCGGCGCTGGCCACGGAGACAACCTCGCCGGAGGCAATGATCAGCACCGTAATGCCGACCGGATTGAGCAGGTAGGGGACGGCGAGCGGAAAAACAGCGATCTTCTCCGGATCCACAGCCAATCCCAGTTCGTCATGTTTCTCCGCCGGCCCCGCAGCCATTTTCAGGGCTAGCAATCCAAGAACGATGCCACCCGCAACGGCGACCGCTCCGCCCGTGATGTGCAGCAGGCGCATAAGCAGCGCTCCGGTCGCGAAGATGATTACCGCCGTGACCGTTGCCGTCAGGACCATTTGGCGACCAATCTTGGCCTTGGTGGGGGCGTCAAAACTCTTGGTCATTTCAAGGAAGGGCACGAGCGCGATCTTCGGCCCCATGCCAACGAGAAGGAGAAGGAGAAGCTTGGCAACAAGGCCAGCGTCGATGACTGTGAAATCCATCCGAATATTCCTGTGTTGCATCCGTTCTGCGCCGGAGACGTTTCCCGATTATGCGCCCGTGCCAAATGGTTCGTGCGGCGCCAGTATGCGGAAAAACCTCGACAATGGGAGTATACTACAGTTGGTTACATAGTATTTTCTGCGATAGTGCCGTGAAGGCCCGTCACATGGTCTTAGGCACTCGCCGTACAGCAACCGGCGAGAATGGACGGGGCTCGTTAACCGTTGCGATCACTGCGCGCGGAAACAGTCACTCCCCTGAGCACCCCGAAGATGGCTCCGATCATTCCGCCAATGACGACGCCGGCGGAACCTCCCGCTAAAGCACCGACGATGCAGCAGGCAAGCCACGCCGCAGCACCGGAAGCCTCGGCAATGAACAATGTCGCAATGACACCGACCAATGCGCCAACCATGCCGAGGACAATCCCGACCCCCGTTACGGACTCTGAGGGATCGAGGGTACGTTTCTGCGAGGACGGGCTGGCGTCATATTCTTCCATCGGAGACTGTCGCTCACTGTCTTCCATTCGGTTCTCCTTCAGTGCGTGTCAGCCGCCCAAGCGGCTTGTCGTCGTTTTCGTAGAGTATGCGTTCCGCCGCACCGTCCAGGTCGTCGTACTGGCCGTTGCGAAGCGACCAGAGGAACGCACCCAGTCCGGCTATCCCCATCAATACGGCTATGGGTATCAGAAACGACAAAGTGCTCATTGGGCCGCTCTCGCCAGCCGCTCAGTCGGGGCTCTCCGCCAGGATCGCACATCGGCGTCCATATCGAGCCTGACCGCATTGGCGACAACCAATAAGGACGAACTGGACATCGCCACTGCTGCGACGAGCGGACTGGCGTAGCCCGACAATGCGAACGGTATGCTGGCCACATTGTAGACAATGGCGAGAGCGAAGTTCTGGCGGATCAGCGAGGCAGCACGCCCCGCCGTTGTCATTGCTATCTTTATGCCGTCCATGTCGCCATTGAGCAGAATGAAATCGGCCGCGCTGCGACCGATGTCGCTTCCCGAGGCCGGAGCCATGGAGACATGCGCGGCCTTCAGTGCGACGGCATCGTTTATTCCGTCGCCGATCATCATCACCTTGCGTCCGCGATCTCGCAGCGCTTCAATGGCCTCGGCCTTCTCCTTTGGAAGCGCAGCTGCGCTCACCTCGTCGATCCCAACCTCACGTGCCACGGCAAGGGCCGCCTGCGGAACATCGCCTGTCAGCATCTGGACGACAATGCCACGATCCTTCAGGAACTGCACCGCCTCTGCCGACCCCGCCCGGACCCGTTCTCCGAAGACGAAAGTGGCAAGGACTTCTCCCCCTCGGGTCAGCACGACCCTGGAGGGTGCGTTAGAATCAAGTCCGTCTTTGCCCGTCGCCCACGCGGTCCGGCCAAGGCGGTATCGTTCACCGCGGAAGGATGCCTCAAGACCATTGCCGGGCATCTCTCTGACGTCTTCGAGCAACAGGACCTCCGCGTTGCCGCGCGCTGCGTAGTCGGCGACTGCCTTTGACATCGGATGGCTTGAGAACCTTGCCAGCGATACCGCCAGGGAAAACTCCAGTGGTCCGTTCCATGTCCCCGTCGCCAACACTGGATCGTACTGCGTCAGCGTCCCGGTTTTGTCGAACACGACGGTGTCGATTTGCGCCAGACGTTCCAATGCCGATCCGTCCCGTGCGACGAGGCCGTGTTTAAACAACCTGCGGGCGGCGACGACCTGCACCATGGGAACCGCAAGTCCAAGCGCACATGGACAGGCGATGATCAATACCGAGATCGCAATCGTCAGGGAGAGGTGAACGTCTCCTGTGACCAGGAACCATGCGAGGAACGCGAACACCGACAGTCCGTGGACGACGGGCGCGTAGAGACGCGCAGCCCTGTCGATCAGCATACGGTACTGGGACCGGCCGTCCTCGACGGCCTCCAGCATCCTGTGCAGCTCGGCGAGCGTGGAATCCCCCGGTGTGGACGTGGCTTCGACCGTCAGCGGATGGCCGACGTTCAAATCCCCCGCGCGGACCCGTGAGCCTGGCGCGACCCTCTCCCAGCGGCTCTCTCCGGTGAGCATGGAGCGGTCCAGTTCGGAGATGCCCGAAAGGATGGTCCCGTCGGCCGGAATTCGATCGCCGGCCGCAATCAGAGTGCGCGTGCCGAGGACGATCTCGTTCAGCGAGACGAAGTCGGTCCGCCCATCCTCGCGGACTATATTCGCGCCCTTTGGCATCATGTCGGCCAGGGCCGCCGCCGCCGATCGCGCCCGCCTGCGCATCATATGATCGAGCGTGCGGCCGACAAGCAGAACGAACAGGAGCGACGTGCTGGCCTCGAAGTAGGCCTGCCGCCCCTCGACGAACGTATCGTACAGGCTCAAACCGAACGAGAGCAGGACGCCGATGCTGATCGGAACATCCATGTTCACCCCGCCGTGCGCGAGCGCCCGCCACGCCGAGCGGTAGAACGTCGCACCTGAGTAGATCACGGCAGGCAGGGCGAGCGCGGCCGACATCAGGTGGAGCGCCTGACGTGTCGACGGGTCGGCGCCCGACCAGACGGAGACGGAAAGGATCATGATGTTCATGGAGCAGAAACCCGCGACCGCCAGGCAACGCAACAGCCCGGACATCTCGTCGTCGAGATGCTCATGGCCTTCGGTGGGCAGGACTGCCGTGTAGCCTATCGATCCGATCGATGCGGCGAAGTCCGGTCGCGTGCCGTTGTCCGCCTGCCAGTTGATAATCACCCGCTTGGTCGTTAGGTTGGCGCGCACCGAGCGAACGTCGGGCAATCTGGCGAGGGTCGTCTCCAGCCGGACCATACACGCGCCGCACCGCATGTCGGGAACCGCCAGTGCGACCTGCCGGAGACCTTCGCCCAGATCGCGGCTGGCCAGCATGACCTCGCCGATCCCCGGCCTCCCCTGTCCGGGTGCGTGGCCATGCGTTAGGTCTGTTGGGGCGCAGCAGGTCATCGTCGGCTACCTGACCGCCTTGTAGGCATGCCACGTGGCGTGGCCGAGCAGCGGAAAGACGACGATCAGCCCAAGAAATCCCGTCAGCACGCTGGCGGCGAAGAAGACAAGGACGATCGAACCCCAGACCAGCATCGGCCGGATGTTGTTCCAGACCATCGCGGTGCTGACACCCATCGCAGTGAAGGCATCCACCCGTTGATCGAGGAGCATCGGTATCGAGAAGACACCGATCGCGAACGCGAATCCTGCAAACAGTGCGCCCACGGCAAAGCCCACGACGAGCATAGCCCAGCCCTCCGGGGTCGTCAGCAGTAGCATGGCGACGCCGTCGAGACCGGGGAATGGGTTTACGCCGAAGAACAGCGCGTAGATGATCACGGCTGCCCGCATCCAGAGAAGCATCAGCATGCAGAGCACCATTCCCGTAAAGAAAACCTGTTTTCCTGCGAGCGGACGCACACCAAGCATGGCACCGAGCGTCACGTGCCCACCGTCCGCCAAGGTCCGGCTCTTGGCATATAGCCCGGCGGCAAAGAGTGGTGCGACGATCAGCAATCCCGCCAGTGCGGGAAAGAGAAGATAGTCGAGTCCCGATCGGAACAGGATTAGGACGGTAGAAGATGCGATGAGGAAGACCACAAATCCGTAGGTCAGGCTCGTAAGCGGCTGCGTGATCAGGTCACGCCAGCCTTGCCGGAGCCAGTCGAACGGAGCGCCAAGAGGCAGATGCCGCTGCCACTTCGGGTTCATCGTCTCCTCTATCCCGGATACCTCGCTCAGATATCGGGCGGAGTTGTCGTCCTGCGGCATCTGATCCTTCTCCTTCGTTCAGCAAGAGGCCGTGGCGGCCCTAAATTCCATTGGCTGCTGGCCCTTTTCCTTGATATGTTCGACGCAGGCGGGCTGGCTTGCGATCGCGACGTAGACGAGATGCGCGTTGGCACCGACGAAGATCGCGCCGACCAAACCAATCAACAGCCATATGACAGTTCTCGCCGACGGCCCGATCGCGGAGGTCATGGCTGCTTTCCGCCCAGCCCGCTGACATAAAGAGCTAGAATTTTGATCTCTGCGGGCGTCAGGCGTTCGTCCCATGTCGGCATATGTCCCTGTCGTCCACCATGCACCGTTTCAATGATCCGGCTCAGAGTTCCACCGTAAATCCAGCGGTCATTAGTCAGGTTGGGTGCACCGAGGTCGGGCTTGCCCTTGGCATCTTCCCCGTGGCAGGAAACGCAGCTTGCCACGAACACCTGATGACCAGTCTCTATATCACCGAGGCTTTCAGCGCCCGAAGCCTCTTTGCTACTCAAGGAGTAGACATAGGCGGCAACGTCGGTCACCTGCTTGCGGTCGAGCATCTCGTCCGCTCCAAATGCAGGCATCTGCGACACACGGCTGTTCGAGTGCCGCGAATTGACCCCGACCGTCATCGTCTCGACGATCCGTTCCGGTTCTCCGCCCCAGAGCCAGTCGTCGTCGGTCAGATCAGGATAGTTTTGTCCGCCTTTTCCGTCCCGGCCGTGACAGGCGGCACAGTTGTCTCCGAACAACTGGTGGCCGCTCGAGGTCACCTTGGACATCAATTGCCCGTCGGCTCTGATCTGATCAAAGGAGTTCTTCTCGATCCTTTCGGTCCACGGAAAACGCGACGCCGCAGCATCGACGATCTTGCGTTCTACCGTTTGCTTCTGGTCGCCGCCGATCAAGCCTTTGGTATAGGTCGTTCCGAGCGGCCAGGCGGGATGAAGCACCCACCAGAGCGCTGCGAAAAGATGGGTGACAATGAGGAATATGAGGACACCGCGCGGGATCGGCGTATCCAGTTCCTTGATGCCGTTCCAGATGTGTCCCGTGGTTCTTCTGCCCGTGACCTGGTCGGTTTCCTTTATCGCCATGGGGTGTCATCCTTGTCGAATATCTCCGTTTCCGCCCTTTTGAAGCGCGTCCGGTTGGAAGGCCAGAACGTATAGACGACCACCCCGATCGAAAACAGGATGAGATACAGCAGCCCCCACACCTTGGAGAGTTCCAACATGGTCTCGTGGGTAATGTCCATTGCAATCCCCTTCGTACTCAGTTGTTGGGGTCCGGCATCTGCTCGGGTGCCGCGGTGTTCTCGTATGCCGCCTTCGTCAGACGGCCCACGACCTGGAGGTAAGCGACCAAGGCGTCCATTTCGGTGACGGTATTCTTGACGCCGTCGAACGCCGACACTTGCGTCTCGTCGCCATAGCGTTCCGTGACGCCGGAGGACTGGTCGCTGTCCGGATTGGATTGGCCGTAGGCGTCCGCGGCGGCACTGGCGATCATCTCGTCCGTGTACGGAACCCCGACGGCTCTCAAGGCTGCGAGATGACCGCCCAGATCGGACAGCTCAAGCTGGTTCGTCGCCAGCCAGCGGTAGGACGGCATGTTGGATTCGGGAACGACGTCACGTGGATTGATCAGATGGGCGACGTGCCAGAGATCGGAATACTTGCCGCCGATGCGCGCCAAATCGGGTCCCGTGCGCTTCGACCCCCACAACATCGGATGGTCGTACTTGGATTCGACCGCAAGCGAATATGGTCCGTACCGCTCGACTTCGTCGCGCAGCGTCCTGATCATCTGACTGTGGCACGCATAACAGCCTTCCCGGACGTAGATGTCGCGGCCAGCCGTTTCGAGGGGGGAATAGAGCCTCATGTCAGGCGCATCTTCAACTGTCTCGTGGATGGTGAAAAGCGGGGCGATCTCGACGATACCACCGACGCTCCCGGCCGCGACAATGGCCAGCATGAAGCCGACAGCCGTTCGTTCCAGTTTTCCGTGCAGACGCTCGCTCATGTCTCACTCCGCCGCAGAAGGTGCCGCACCGTAGACGCCCAAGGGCAGCGGTGCGTCGGAAGATGCGTGTGCTGTGGCCGGAGCCGTTCGGACGGTCATCCAGATGTTGAAGCTCGCCACGATCGCGCCGAGTAGAAACAGCAGCCCTCCGAAGGCGCGGGCGATGTAGTAGGGATACATCGCCAGCAGGCTGTCGACGAACGAATAGACCAGGGTGTTGTCGGGCGAATACGTGCGCCACATCAGGCCCTGGATAATCCCTGAGTTCCACATGGCGAAGACGTAGATCAGCGTGCCGATCAGCGCCAACCAGAAGTGAACCTCCACCAGGGTGGAAGAATACATCCGTTCGCGTTTCCAGATCGACGGAACGAGCGTGTAGAACGATCCGAAGATAATCATTGCGACCCAGCCCAGGGCACCGGCGTGAACGTGTCCCACTGTCCAGTCGGTATAATGGGACAGCGAGTTCACCGCTCTGATGGCCATGAAGGAGCCTTCGAATGTCGACAATCCGTAGAAGAACGCTGCCATCATGATGAAGCGGAGCGTGGCGTCATCGCGGACCCGGTGCCATGCCCCGTTCAAAGTCAGCAATGCGTTTCCGGCCGACGCCCAGGACGGAACAAGCAGCATCACCGAGAAGGTCATCCCGAGGTTCTGCACCCAGAGAGGCAGCGCTGTATAATGAAGATGGTGGGAACCTGCCCACATATAGAAGAATGTAATGCCCCAGAAGCTGATGATGGACAGCCGATAGGAAAAGATCGGCCGCTGGGCGCGGATCGGCAGGTAGTAGTAGAGCATCCCGAGGAAGCCTGCGGTCAGGAAGAACGCCACCGCGTTGTGCCCGTACCACCACTGCACCATCGCATCCTGGACGCCTGACCATACCGTGTAGCTCTTCGCCTGGCCGAACGAGACGGGCACCGCAAGGTTATTGACGATATGGAGGATGGCCACGACGATGATGAAGGCGAGATAGTACCAGTTGGCGACGTAGATGTGCGGTTCCTTGCGTCGTGCCAGCGTGCGCACGAAAAGCACGAAATAGGCGACCCACACGATCACCAGCCAGATGTCGGCATACCATTCCGCTTCGGCATATTCCTTTGACTGGGTGACGCCCATGAAATAGCCGCTGACCGCGATCAGACAGAATAGGTTGTATCCGAAGATGACGAACCAAGGCGACAACTGATCGGCCAGGCGGGCACGCGACGTCCGTTGCACCACATGGAAGGATGTCGCGATCAACGCGTTTCCGCCGAAACCGAAGATCACCCCCGTCGTGTGGGCCGGGCGTATCCGCCCGAAGCTTGACCACGCCGTATCGAAGTTGAGGCTGGGCCATGCAAGCTGCGCGGCGGCCCAGACACCGACAAACATCCCGAAGACAGCCCAGAACATTGTGAGGACAACCCCCACCTTGATGGGATCGTCGTAGTAGGTGGAGAAGCGGGCGGCATCCGGTTCCTTCCCGAAGAACGATGTGAGAATCCACCAGAACAGGGCTCCGGAATAAAGGAAAACCATGCCCCCGTGGACGCCCATCGGATCAAAGCGGCCGGCCGCGGCCATCGCGATGCCAAGGATCATCAGAACCAGTAGTATGGCCGATGCGAACTCGCGTTCGCCCGTCGTAAGCTGTCCCATCTATCCCACCTCAGACAATGCCACGGGCATCGTGCAGGACTCGATTCGAAAAAGCAACCGTTTATAAGGGCTTGCGCTTTCGTCTCAACCTTAAATTGGCTACTGGTTGCGCCCGCTTTTAAGTTGGGGCCTGATCAAATCCAGACGGTTGAAAGCCGAAGTCGCCAATCAGGCCTGAACAGGGCGAGGCCGCTCTTGAATGGGCATGTGTTGTCGTCGCGTTCCCGGACGCGGCTGATTTCTTTCTGTGAGGAGATGCCTATCCCGTGATTGATGAATCGTGATGCAGCATACCGTATGCTCTGTGTAGTTTCGTCCATCCTGCGGTCGGAAAATCCGCCGCCATTTATGTATGTTACCGTAATATACTTCCCTTCTTTTGGCTTTAGGTACACCTTACGCAAGCCTTATGGCTGCCTTGCAGGTGGCACCCGAAATCGGCAGGACAAGGAACGCTTCAGATGAACCGACGGTATCAAATGCTACATGTAACGGGCCTTTGCCTGTCGCTTTCCTGGCTTCCGCAGTCACTTTACGGACCACCGCATGCGTTTGCCCAGGACACGGCCGCAGCCACTGCGACCGTCCCTGACGATGACGCGCCGGCCCCGCTCACCGAAGACGAGCTTGAGATCCTTGTCGCACGGATTGCGCTTTATCCCGACGAGCTCGTCGCACTCATCTCGTCCGCTTCCCTTTATCCCTTGCAGGTCGTCGAGGCGGCCCGTTTCCTCGGCCAGCTGAGGAAGAATGCCACACTGAAACCGAAGTCGACATGGGACGGAAGCATCGTCTCACTTCTCAACTATCCGCAGATCGTCACGATGATGAGCGATGACCTTGACTGGACACAGTCGCTTGGAGCAGCGCTTACGTACCAGCAGAAGGACGTGCTGATCGCGATCCAGCAGTTGCGCGACAAGGCTGTGGCCGACGGCATCATCAAGACCGACGACAAGATCAAGGTCAGCCAGGAGAATGACAACGTCGTCATCGTGGCGGCGAACCCGGAGAAGATCTACATCCCGCAATACGTTCCGGAGATGCTCTATCAACCTGGATACGTTGCAGCGTCGATTGCTTACTATCCGGAGCCGTACCCGAGCTATTATTATCCCACCGCTACCTTCTTTGCCGGCGTGGTGACCGGAGCCGTCTGGGCCGCGGCCGTCGACTGGAACCGCTGGGGTGTCGCCGGCGGCCGTTGGAACGGCAACGTCGACATCGACTGCAACAACTGCTTCAATAATATCAACGGCAAGGTGAACATCAACGATCTTGACTGGAAGAACGTCGACCGCAGCAAGATCAAGTTCGACCGGGCCCAGTTCAACAACATTGATCGCACCGCATTTCGCAACAATATTCAGGCGAACGGCGACCGAAACAAGGCCAGCATCATCGGCAACGACCGCGCGACGAACATCCGCAACAAGCCGGGGAACATCAGCGTCAACGACGTTCGCAAGAGTAAGATTGACGCCGACAAGATCAACCGCAACAGGCCGGAGCGGAAAGCGGCCCAGGCGGCACAGAACCGCAAGCCGGAGGCAAGACCGACCAAGGCCGCCGGAAACATAAAGCAGCGGCCGAACGCCAAGCGCCCCGTCGTCAAGCCAAGGCCAGCGGCGCGCGTGGATAACCGGGCGAGGCGGCCATCGGCGCTGGGGAATGTGGACAGTGGGAGACGCACCCAGATGCAGTCGCATCGCGGTCGGCAGGCCATGAGTGGCGGCAACCGGGGCGGCGGCAATCGCCAGATCAACCGTGGTGGCGGACGTCGTCGTTGACCGAGGAATAAGGAAACAAGCAATGATCCATCAAATAAGCAAAATGGTCCTCGGCTCGGTAATCACTGCCGGTCTTTTGAGTTCTACGGGAACTGCCAGCGCCGCCGAACCATCGGACGCCACCGCCATCTCATCCTTCGCCTCTCCCACCGACCCGCCCGTGTTCGACACGCCGGAACAGGCCATCGACGCCTTCAAGGCGGCACTATCAGCCGACGACTTCGACAAGTTCGCGACCGTACTCGGGCTCGACCCAGCCAAGACGAAGACGGGCGAGGGCGTGATGGATACCTTTTCAGAGATCCGCGATGGCGCAAAGGCAAAGGTGATCACGCAGGATGTCGAAGGCCGGAAGATCGTTGAAATCGGTGACAAACTATGGCCGCTGCCATTCCCGGTTGTGAAGGGCGAAGACGGCAAATGGTCGTTCGACACGTATGCCGGGTTTGAGGAGATCATTAACCGCCGCGTCGGCGAGAACGAACTGCATACGATCGAGACGATGCGCGCCTATGTCGACGCCCAGCGGGAATATGCCGCCGCCGACCGCGACGAGGACGGCGTGCTGGAATACGCCCGCAAGCTGATCAGCAGCGATGGCAAAACCGACGGGCTTTACTGGTCGCCTGATTCAAACGAGGAGGAAAGCCCTGCGGGCAACGCTCTTGAAGACAATGCCGCACTTGACAAGGCAAAGGCCGGGGAGGGTTACTACGGCTATCGCTACCGGATCATCGAAGGCCAGGGACCCAACATTGCGGGCGGCAAGTTCGACTACGTCATCAACGGCAACATGATCGCCGGGTTCGCGCTGATTGCCTGGCCGATCCGCTATGGCGAAACAGGCGTTCACACGTTCACAGTGAATGCGAACGGCGCGGTCTACCAGGCCGATCTTGGTGAGAGAACGGCGGCAATGGCGGCGGGGATCAAGACGTTCAATCCGGACGATCATTGGGAGGTCAGTGCGGACTAAGGCTTAGCGCTTCGATGCGCCTTATGTGGGTTGCGGTCACGCCGATGCGCGGTCGGAATTCAACGAGAAGAGATTTTAGCTCGATTTCGCGGACACGCCTTCACCTCGTCGGGTGTCTACCATGCCAGGATTCGTCCGCCGCGCTCCTTGAACTCGTCGTTTGCTTTTGAAACTTTGATCTCAAAAATATCGACAATGCATGGCGCAACATCTCCGTTGTCTATCATTTTGGGATAAGTGTATTTCCCTACTGCGGACTTGGATCCCATCCGCGCACCCCAGCTTCCTCCCACGCCTCAACCGCCGCAGCTTCGTGCGGCTTTCTAACCTTTTATCGGCCAGCCTTCGGGTATGATCCATCGCCCGCTATCACGCGATGTGACCAGGGGTATTTCGACCTCCGGTCCACCGTCCCTGTAACGAAAGCCTCATCGCCCCGTATTGCTGGCGAAATGCTCCTGTGAAAAGCTTTTCGGGGGGGGCTGCGAGCTGCTTGAGGAGCGAACGTGAATTGTCATCGTGTCGCGGAGGAGACCATGGAACCAGACACATCGGGATCAAAGGATTGATCCGTGATGGAACAGTGTGCGATTGCGATTGTCCCGCCCACGCCCCGGAAATGTGTCGGGCGGCTAGGCGTCGTGGTGTGCCTGTGTTGTCGACGAGCCTTCACACAAGAGTTTACCACTATGGCATCTGCCCGGATTAGCTTGGATGCTCCCCACGCGCACTGGTCTCGGACGTCGCTAATCGCAGCTATTGACGTCTAATAACGCCTAACGTGCGGTTTCTGTCTCGGTGACGTACCTCTTGGAGCAGCACAAACGTGCAGTCGCTCAATCATCAAAACCTAGGACAGGAATACGTTATGACCCACAAGATTCTCTTTACTGGCAAGACACACAACACCAATGGCCGCGACGGTGGAACCCGCAGCAGCGACGGCTTTCTGGACATCAAGATGAAGCAGCCGCATCCGGCCGCCGAAAACCTGTTCGGTGCCGCCTGGTCGGCCTGCTACATGGGTGCCATCGAAGTAGCCGCCTCGCAAAGACAGATCAAGCTCCCGGCAGGGATTGCAGTCGATGCCGAGATTGATCTCAATGTCGATGACGGCAACTACTTCCTGAGCGCCCGTCTCAATGTCAGCATTCCCGGCGTCGATCCTGTGATCGCCCACGAGTTGCTCGCCGCCGCTCACAGCATCTGCCCATACTCCAAAGCAACGCACGGCAACGTCACGGATGTGACCAACCTCGTCTGAGCGAGACGTTGCAGCATCGGGTACGCTCGCCCTGGGATCAGCCATTACAGCCGGAATACCGAGGCGTCCGCATCGTTTCGATCAGAAAGGCATGGAGCCCGACCCGAAGAAAGCCGAATACGATCAGGCGCGTGCGGCTGTCGCGACGCTGCTGCGGGACGTCAGGCCCGGACGTCATCGTGTAGGTAGCCATCCTGGCAGCCAATGATCAGGTGCGGCCTTAAGGCGCTTCTGGAAGATCAGCGCCCCTGTTGACCGTTCGATTCCGTTTAAGGCGGTGGGGAACTAAATTCCGCTCGAACGGTGTGGAGCGGTTTAACTTCAACGGCCAGCGCTTTTGCATGAACACGGTTGAGCGAACCTAGACATGTGCCTCGCCGAAGGCGAATTCGCCATCATCCGGCTCGTTGTAAAGCGATGCAAAAAAGACAGCCGCATAGAGCACTCCCACTAAGGTCAACACGATCCATCCCGCAACAGGCCCGAGAGCTGCGTTATTGATGAGGTCACTCCATTGGCTGACAACCTGCGCATTCGTATCGTCAGGAAGCAGTACCGGTGAGGAGATTTTCAGACCCCACGCCAGGAGCAAGATAAGATACATCCAGCAGTAGTTCCGCCGAATGCGCCGAACGAGCGCCCCCCGGTAGCTGATGAGGAAGGTCGGCTTGCGAAGGCTCTGGGCGATTGCAGCCGCCCAATCGGAATTCAGCTCAGCCTGCGGGCTTAGGACCTGCGCAAAGTAGTAACGCTCCAGCTGCCGCACGCGACCCCTGTAAATGTCGAAGAACCGGTAGCGCCGGGCTTCAATGATCAGGAGCAACGATACCAACAGCATGCCGAACAGAATGACGCCGTGGTGGGAAGTCGGCGTCGATAACGAGATCGACAGCAAAGCCGCAACAACAGTGATTGCCCAATTCGAGGTCCGGTCTAAGCGATCTCGCCAACCCGTCATGCGGCCCATCTCACCGCGGTAGTAGTGGATGACGGCGTTGACTTTTTCGGATGAGGTCGTCGGAAGGGGAGGCCCCACTTGGTCTCCCGCCGCCTGTCCGCCCGTTGGCTTTTGATTTAGTCCAATTAGAGGTTCCACACGTTGTCTCCTTCGATGTCGGCACAGGCCCGAAACGCCAGAGCCAACGCCTGCGTTCCAACATGAAGTATCGTCCTGCTATATCGGCCAGACAAGCAAGAGCATCGGTACGCTGACGAGGAGGACGATAATTGAAAGGGGGAGACCCAGACGGGCGTAGTCCCCGAAGCGATAGCCGCCCGGTCCCATGACCAGTGTATTGCACTGGTGACCGATCGGGGTCAGAAAGTCGCAGCCGGCCCCGATGGCGACAGCCATCAGGAACGCATCCGGTTGAAAGCCGAGCTTTTCTGCGAAAGTGGCGGCGATCGGGGCCATGACCAGCACTGTTGCGGCGTTGTTGAGGAATGGCGTGACCGCCATGGCTGCGACCAGGATAAGTGCAAGAGCTCCATAAGGTGGCAGCATCTCGGCTGTCCGAGAAAGCAGGTCCGCGATTACCTCGGTCGTTCCGGTCGTCTTTAGCGCGTCGCTGATCGGGATCAAAGCAGCGAGCATGATGAGAATAGGGGCATCCAGATGGCTGTAGACGTCGCGAAGGGGAGCCGATCCGGTCAAAACCATCAGGAAGGCTGCTGCGAAGAACGCGGTGGCTACTGGCACACCACCGAACGCGGTTGCACCCATCGTAGCGACAAGAATCAGAACGGGGACCAGGCCATTACGAACACTTCCGAGCTTTAGGTTGCGTTCCACCAACGGCAGGCAGCCCCATTCGCGTAGCAGGTCCGGTAACTTTTGCAGGTCACCCTGCAATACAACGACATCGCCGTTGCGGATCTTGATCTCGCCCAAGCGCTCCGTAAACCGCTTGTCACGTCGGCTGACCGCCAAAAGATTCAAACCGGTATTCTCAAAGAGCGCGACGTCCTTGGCACTCAAGCCGATCAAGCGAGAGTGCTCGCCAACGATCGCTTCGACAGTATTCAAGAGCTTGCCGTTTGATGTTCCCAGCGTGCGGTCAGAAAGGCGAAGTTTACCTTCGCTGACCATCCTGTCGAGTGCCGCCTGCTCGCCTTCAATAATGAGCAGATCGCCATCCTTTAGCATCATGTCTGGAAGCGGTTTCCGCCGAGCGCCTCCCTCAGTGATTATTCCTGTGACCATCGCGTCGCCGCCAGCGGGCTTTTGCAGCCAACTGATCGATTGTCCGACCGCGACAGAAGGCGCGGTGACACGCGCCTCCGTCGTGTAGTTCTTGATCTTCACCGCCTCGTCCAGCGAGGTCTCTTCACGCACACGGTCGGGCAAGAGCCGGTAGCAGGTGGCCAGGAATATGAGCCCGACAACGGCGAGGGACGCGCCAACGGGTGTGTAGTCGAACATCGTAAACGGCTGGCCGGTGATTTCCTCACGCACGCGGGACACGATAATATTGGGCGAGGTGCCAATCTGTGTCATCAGACCACCAAGCAACGAGGCAAATGCCATTGGCATGAGAAACATCGACGGCGAAACGCGAGACTTGCGCGCCATCTGGATCGCCACCGGGATCATAATGGCCAGCGCCCCGATATTCTTTATGAATGCAGACAGAATGGCGACAATAACAACGAGGATTATAAGCTGCGTTCGGGGGCCACGTCTCTCAGGCGAAAGCCTGCGAAGGGCAATGTCCATAATGCCAGAGCGTGAAATTGCCGCGCTGACGATCAGGGCGCTTCCAACGATAATCACAATGTCGTCTGCGAACCCAGAGAAGGCCTCTTTCGCAGGCACGATACCGACGAGGACGGCGGCGAGAAGGGAGCCTGCGGCGACAACGTCGTATCGATAGCGTCCCCATACGAAAGCGCCCATCATCAGGGCAATGATGAGAAGGGAAAGCCATTGATCTATGCGCATGTTTCAATTCCAGTTGGGTGCTCGTGAACTCTTCAGGCGAGAGAAGGATGCACAAGTGATTACGAATTCTTAGCCTTCCGTCGCTTGCTGACCAGTTGACACGACAAATGTCGCTTTCCATCGTCACAGCCATCGTTTCCGCCTGGAAGCCATCGTGGTGCTCAATTTCATCGGTTGGAGTTACACAAGGACTCGGCGTGGCGCTACCGGTGCCAAATCACCCAAAAGAAACCTCATTGACGGTTCTGTTGATATCCTGATCTCTATGCTCTTGTGTCCTCAATGACGATGCCAAGAAACTATCGATCTCCGTTCGTAGTACGCCTAACCGATTGATATGGCGTCGAGCCTGTTGAATACTAAGCCCGTATTTTTTGGCGAGAGTCTCAGGTGAGTAAATATTCGGATCATTCAACATTTTGGACATTTGCGGCTCCTTCACACAGTGAACCCGAAGCGGCGAAGGTATGTTCCGCGTATGTTGAACTGCCCTGTCGCGTTCCCTTAAGGCTAGCGCGGTGAAACGGTAACGTTTGTTCCCGGATTTATCCACGTGGGTTTCGAAACGTTTAAAGTTCCCTCGCGTCGCGTTCCGGAGACCCGGAGCGATTTGCATCGAGCTGGTTTCCCCTAGAACTTCGAAGCGCAATAGTCGGGCGAGCGCCCATCCTTCGATGCCCACTTGATTAAATGCTCCCACACGCTCACCAAGATGCTGATGGTGGGCATGCGGCCAAAACGAGCAAGAAATTGATCTGCATCAATAGGTCTTTGTCGTAATAGCCGTATCTAGTGCACTCACAGGAGATCGGCGGGCCACTACCTGTGGACGCAGTCGCGAGCGTATGTTCCATAGGATCAGGGAAGGACGGCGAGTCCGCCGGAATATGAAATGAGCGGTTTCAATCACAACTGCGGTCAGTACGTGACGGTCGACGGGGCCGATCTCTACGTCGAGATCAAGGGCAAAGAGACGGGGCACCCGTTGGTCTTCCTGCATGGCGGGCTCGGCACCATTGAGGACTTCAACCCCATCCTGTCCAATCTCGCTTTGGATTATCGCCTGATCGGTATCGACAGCCGGGGGCAGGGGAAGTCAACTCTCGGGACCGAAAAACTCACTTACCGGCGGATCGAGCAAGATGTCGCGGCAGTTTGGCGTGAACTCGACCTGGGTCCTGTGACACTGATCGGCCATAGCGACGGAGGTATTGCTGCCCTGCGTCTTGCGGCTGAGAAAGACATCCTGATCAACAAGGTGGTAACGATCGGCGCGCACTGGATGCTGAATGAGGAAGACCCGATCCGCGAGATGTACGCGGGCGTGACTGCGGAAAGCTGGTACGAGATGTTCCCTGAGGAAGTCGAGATCTATCGATCTCTCAACCCGGAGCCGGATTTCCACCGGATCACGCGCGCGGTGGTGGAGCTCTGGCTGGATTCGAGCGCGGCTGGTTACCCCGGCGAGACGGTTCGCGAGATCAGTTGCGATCTCCTGGTCATCCGGGGTGACGACGACATGCTGGTGTCGCGAACGAATGCCCTGGAACTCGCAGAGCGGGTCAATGGCGCAAAACTCCTGAACCTTCCTTTCGCGGGTCATTCTGCGCATGAGGAGCAACCCGAAACGGTGCTTTGGGCACTGCGGACTTTCCTCGCGGCCGATGAAACCGCGCAAGGCGAGGACGCTTGATTGGCTGTACCGCAAAACAAGGATGAGTTGCTCCAGGCCATCGAGGTCAGTTTCGGAAAGCTAATGAAAGAACTCGCCGACATCCCGTTGGCCCGGGTGAGCGACCCGGTCATGGAGGGACAGGCTGAGGGAACATCGATGAGTGTAGCCAATCTGGTGGCCAACCTTGTGGGCTGGAAGCAACTGGTGCTAAAATGGCTGGACCGCCACGTGGCTGGCAAGGCGATCGACTTTCCCGAGACGGGTTTCAAATGGAACGAGTTGGGCCGGCTCGCTGGGAAATTCTATCGCGATTACAAGGATGTCCCGTTCCAGCAGCTAATCGAGCGTCTCGAATCTTCTAAGAACCGTATTGTCGTGCTGATCGCCGCTAGTGATGATCAAGATCTCTACGGCAAACCCTGGTACGATAAATGGACCATGGGCCGTATGATCCAGTTCAATACCTCGTCCCCGTATGAAATGCACGGGGCCGGTTGCGAAGGCGGCTTACGAGATCCCAAGCGCTATTAGCCCAATCCCAAGGCGCTGTGGTTCCGTAAATGATTGGTATCGCACGTTATTAAGGTAACAGATCTTGAAGGGTGGTTATCGTTGAGAAAAGCTGACGCTCGGCCACGAGCTGTCGTGACCGTGTCAGATGGGGCTCCGGTTAGCCCTCGACATTGTTTAGGCCAACTAGTCTGAAAGGCGTTCTGTGAAAATACTTGTGTTGAACTGCGGCAGCTCCAGCCTGAAGGTCGGCGTTTTCGAGATGGCGGAAAAGGCGACCGAGATATTTAAAGCGACCTACGAGAAATTTGAGGCCGGGAGCTGTTCCTACAAGATCACCAAGGACGGTGCGGCAGAAACCGGGGAAGCGCCACTTGGCGACATTGCCGCCGCCTTGGCTGCCCTTCCGCAAATTCTTGATGGCCATGGGATTAACAAACTGGAGGCGGTTGGCCACCGGATCGTGCACGGGGGCGAAAGGTTCCGAACTACAGCGGTTCTTGACGATGCGACAATTGCCGCGATTGAGGCACTGACGCCGTTGGCGCCGTTGCACAATCCCGCAAATCTGCTGGCTGCGCGCATTGCGAAGGAAGTCTGGCCGAATCTGCCTCAGGTCGCGGTCTTTGATACGGCATTCCATGCCACCAATCCACCACGCGCAACGACATACGCCGTGCCGAAGGCTTGGCGCGATGCCGGTCTGCGGCGCTTTGGGTTTCATGGGACGTCACACAAGTATGTGGCAATGCGTGCCGCGGAGGAGATCGGCGAACCGCTGCGTGATCTCCAGATCGTCAGCGTGCATCTTGGCAACGGTGCCAGTGTCTGCGCGGTCAACCGGGGGGAGAGCATAGACACGTCGATGGGCATGACGCCGCTCGAGGGCTTGGTGATGGGAACGCGCTCCGGCGACGTTGATCCGGGCCTGTTTGGGTTCCTGTCGCGGCAACTGGGCCTTTCAATAGCGGAGGTCGAGGAAGCTCTCTATTCACAGAGCGGGCTGAAGGGACTGACGGGCTCATCCGACATGCGCGATGTCGAAGATCGGGCCGGTAAAGGTGACACCGAAGCCCAGCTTGCCATCGAATTGTTCGCCTATCGTGCCCGGAAATACATTGGCGCCTATGCGGCGGCGATGGGTGGCCTTGATGCTGTCGTCTTTACCGGAGGGATCGGCGAGAACTCCCCGTCAATGCGCCGGCGCATCTGCGATGGACTGGAGTTCATGGGTTTGCGGCTCGACCACGATCGAAACCAGTTTGTCGAACTTGCGAAACACGCTGCACCGCAGATCCAGGCCTACGGTGCCAGGGTGCGGGTCATCGTTACAGAGACTGCCGAGCAATTGATGATCGCCCGGGAGACAGCCGGCGCATTGGCGCCGAAGGCAACCGTGCCCGAGCCGATCCCCGTTGCGGTATCGGCCCGTCACGTTCACCTGTCCCGAGCAGCGGTCGAGGCACTGTTTGGAGCCGGATACCAATTGACGCCCGCCGTTCCTCTCCGCCAGCCCGGACAATGGGCCGCAAGCGAGCGCATCACGCTAGAGGGGCCTAAAGGTCGTTTGGAGCGCGTCGCCATTCTGGGCCCCGAGCGTCCCCGCACGCAGATCGAAATTTCAAGAACGGATGGCTTTACGCTCGGCATTGATGCGCCGGTTCGCGATAGCGGTAAGCTGGACGGTACGCCAACGGTTCGCCTCATCGGACCCGTCGGTAGCCTCAATACCGATGGGCTGATTGTGGCTGCGCGGCACATCCATACCAACCCGGATGATGCCGGGCGCCTGGGCCTTGCGGACGGTACGCTCGTGGACGTTCACATCGGCGACGAAGAGCGCGGGCTGGTGTTTGGCAAGACGCTCATTCGCGTCGGCGCCGACGCAGTAACCGAGATGCATATCGATACAGATGAGGCAAACGCCGCCGATATCCGCGTCAGCGGTGAAGGATCGCTCGTTCCCGATCTTCGCGCCGTCGCGGTGGCGAACAGAGATTAGCGGATTTATCCCGGGTCCGCTGCTCTTTGCCGAAACGACGCTCTTCGACTATGCGGCCTGTGTCTGCCAGTTTTATGCCTGTCGCTTTGGCATTTGTCGCTACCGAATGGACCCAATGCCCGCTTGATGCGTTGGTGTCGATAAATACGGCAAGAACGGTGCTTCGACTTCGCAGCCGGATCCGCCCCCAGTACGCACTTTTTTAGGTCTGCGAAATTAGGAGCCAATATGAGCGACCACCTGAATGCCGCTACTGAATCTCAATGTCTTTCGCAACGCGAATTGCATGGCATTGACGCGTACTGGAGGGCGGCAAATTATCTGACGATCGGCCAGATATACTTGATGGACAATCCACTGCTGCGCGAACCGCTTCGGCTGGAGCATGTCAAACCAAGGCTCCTGGGCCACTGGGGTACATCGCCAGGCTTGAGCTTCATCTACGCACACCTGAACCGCGTTATCCGAGCCCGTGACGAGGACGTCATCTACGTCTGTGGGCCTGGCCATGGCGGCCCGGCAATGGTCGCCAATACCTATCTCGAAGGCACGTATAGTGAACTCTATCCAGACATCACGCTGGATGAGGTGGGAATGCGAAAACTATTCAGGCAGTTTTCGTTTCCGGGTGGAATTCCCAGCCATGCAGCGCCGGATATCCCCGGATCCATCCACGAGGGTGGCGAACTCGGCTATGCACTTTCACACGCCTTTGGCGCTGCTTTTGACAATCCGGATCTCATCGTCGCCTGCGTGGTTGGCGATGGAGAAGCTGAAACCGGGCCGCTTGCAGCCGCATGGCATTCAAACAAATTCTTGAACCCTGCGCGCGACGGCGCCGTCCTGCCGATCTTGCATTTGAATGGCTACAAGATTGCCAATCCGACAATTCTGGCGCGCATACCAGAAGACGAACTGCGTGCGTTGTTCATCGGCTACGGCTACGAGCCGCTGTTTGTCGAAGGGCACGATCCAGTACTGATGCATGAGCGAATGGCCGTTGTTCTCGACCAGGCGATCAGCAAAATTCATGATATTCAGGGCACTGCCCGGGGCGGCTCTAAACAGTCCTCACGTCCCAAATGGCCGATGATCGTGTTGCGTAGCCCGAAGGGCTGGACTGGCCCGAAAGATGTCGATGGCCTGAAGACCGAAGGGTTCTGGCGGTCGCATCAGGTACCCCTTTCGGGGATCGCGGAAAATCCGGATCATCTGAGGCTATTAGAGGAATGGCTGAGAAGCTATCGGCCAGAAGAACTGTTTGACGCGATAGGCGCTCCCTTGGCATCAATCCGTGAAACGGCGCCGCAAGGCCTGCGTCGGATGAGCGCCACCCCACATGCCAACGGTGGTCTTCTGCGCAAATCCCTCGATCTCCCCAGATTGCACGATCATGCAGTGGTAACCGGGCACCCAGGGTCAATGAGAGCCGAATCCACAAAAGCGATGGGCGATTTCCTGCGCGCCGTTATGGAGCTAAACGACACCGCCAAGAACTTCCGTATCGTCGGTCCCGACGAAACGGCGTCTAACCGGCTACAGGATGTCTTTAAGGTGACAGAACGCGCGTGGATGGAGACAATCCTTCCGGAGGACGTTCATCTGGGGCGCGACGGCAGAGTTATGGAAATCCTATCTGAGCATACCTGCCAGGGCTGGCTCGAAGGCTACCTTCTCACTGGCCGGCACGGGCTGTTTTCCTGTTACGAAGCGTTTATCCACATCGTCGATTCGATGTTCAATCAGCACGCGAAGTGGCTGGATGCGTGCCAGGATATTCCATGGCGCAGACCCATCTCGTCGCTGAATTATCTGCTCTCGAGCCATGTCTGGCATCAGGAACACAATGGCTTCAGCCATCAAGATCCAGGCTTTATCGATGTCGCCCTCAACAAGAAAGCTGACATCGTACGCGTCTACCTGCCGCCGGACGCGAATACACTGCTCTGCGTGACGGACCATGTCCTGCGCACGTGGAACCGTATCAACATCATCGTCGCGGGCAAGCCACCGTCGTGGCAGTGGCTGTCCATGGACAAGGCAATCGTACATTGCCGGGCGGGAATAGGCATCTGGGATTGGGCTTCAACGAAGAGCGAAAGCGAGCCCGACGTGGTGTTGGCGTGTGCCGGCGACGTTCCCACGCTGGAGACGCTGGCCGCAGTGCAGATCCTCAAGGAGCTTGCGCCGGATCTGGCCATCCGGGTCATCAACGTCGTGGATTTGATGACGCTGCAGCCAAAAGAGCATCATCCGCATGGCCTCTCAGACAAGCAGTTCGACGCGCTGTTTACCACCGACAAGCCAGTCATCTTCGCCTACCATGGCTATCCCTGGACGATCCATCGTCTCACCTATCGTAGAACCAATCACAACAACATCCATGTGCGCGGCTACAACGAGGAAGGCACGACGACGACGCCCTTCGACATGACCGTGCTGAATGGTCTCGACCGCTACCATATCGTGCACAGCGTGCTGGACTGGGTACCGGAGCTGAAAAGCATCCGCATCGGATTGAAGGAAATGATGGACAGCAAGTTGCTTGAGCACCGGGCGTATATCCGCGCGCATGGCCAAGACATGCCGGAGATTCGCGATTGGCAATGGATGGGTGAGGGTACCTCGACCAGTGGGTGAAGTGTTAAACTCGTGTGATCGCCCTATGGATTCGCTTGAGTTGACATCTGTTGATCGCGCCGGAAGCGCAAAGAGCAGTGAATGGCGTGAGGACGGTCTCGGCTAGGCGGGGAAGGGCCCAGACATTCCAATGCCGGCAGCTCTCTTCCACTCAGTGCAGGGAACCGCTGGAGCTGTTCAACTCACCCTGATACGATACAGCAATGATCACCCTTACCGAGATACGTAAGCTCAACATCTCTGCGGATGATGCGAGAAAGCAGCCTTTGCATATAAGCGCTGCAAGCGGGCTCGTGCGCGTCGGCTCAACTGTTTACGTTGTTGCCGACGACGAGCGCCATCTCGGTGTATTTTCCGCAACCGCGCCTGATCCTGGTCTTCTGATCCGGCTGTTTGATGGTGTGTTGCCCGCCAACAAGGCTGAGCGAAAGCGGCAAAAGCCGGACCTCGAAGCACTCACCCTTATTCCTGCTGTGGAGAATTTTCCGCATGGCGCACTGGTGGCTTTCGGATCGGGGTCGAGGCCGAACCGTGGCTACGGCGCTCTGCTCAGCCTCGACCCGTTTGGTGCGGTCTGCGGTTTGCCTAAAGAACTGGATATGTCCGCCATTCTCGGCCCCCTTTACGACGCGTTCGCTGAACTTAACATCGAGGGCGCGGTTGTTGTTGGCGACGAGTTGCGCATGTTCCAGCGCGGCAACAAGCGGCATGCCGACAACGCGATCATCCGTTATCCGCTTTCGCCAGTCCTCAATGCGTTGCTAAGTGCGCACGCCGATCCCATCGAGCCATCCGCTATCAATCGGCTAAGCCTTGGCTTAACCGAAGGCGTCCCCTTTTGCTTCACCGACGCAGCGGCGCTGCGCAATGGTGATATGGTGTTCAGCGCCGTGGCGGAAGATACTGAAGATGCTTATCGCGATGGCCCCTGCATTGGGGCTGCAATCGGAATAATCGACAACGACGGACATCTGCTGTCCTTGCAGCGACTTGACCGGCCATACAAGGTGGAGGGCATCTGTGTTCGGGTGGACGGCGATCGTCTGGATCTTCTGCTTGTCACCGATGCAGACAACCCCACCATACCGGCGATGCTGCTGTCCACATCGTTCGCGAGATAGCTCCAGCTTTCCTCAAACAGCATCAACAACTTCTTCGCGTCACAGGCGCGCCTCTGGAACAGACGCTGCGTTGCTCAGGAGCTTTTGGCGGAAAACACGCAAGCTCGCCTAAGTCTATCGCGTGGCGGGGAATGAGCAGTGTCCAAGCGGATGATGGCGAACGCCAGCCAGTGACCCAAATTGTCATCTATGGCAAGGCGCAAGGAAAGATGATGGCCCGCCTGATCGGGTCAGCGCTGACGCTACTTGTCAAAGCGGGCGATGAAAGTGATTTTTAGCTGATGGTCGTCGGTTCAGTTCCTGTCAAGGCGGGCGACTTTCACGGTGCCGGCGTGAGCTTAAGGTGTTCGATTTCGGAAGCTCGTTCCGATGGCGATCATTACGTCGGACGGCTTGACGTACGCGCTTGTAGCCGACAGGCGGTATAGCTTCTTAACAGGCTTCCCCGGAGAGCGTTCCCCTGTCTCTGCCCCATTTGCCCGGTGCTTTGCTCATGGCGGCTATTTGCGCACGAGACTGAAGGAAAAATGGCTGCCGCGGTGATAGTCGATTGCGTAAATGACGGGTATGCCGACAGCATTGAAACAGGTTTCGGTGATAAGTAGGGCAGGGCCGAAATCCCTCAGGTCGTTGCGTTCCACCACATCGCCCGGAAGCATCACTGCCGTCACGGCTGCAGCCGACATGCGCGGCCGCTGCTTGTGCTGTTCAAGCAGGGACAAAAGCGAACCACTCCAGTCTATATCATAGAGGCGAGCGGGCACGATACTGCGCGGCACGTAATCGAGACAGTACATGATCGGCGTGTCGTTCTCCAGCCGAAGACGCTCGATGCGGATGACGCGCTCGCCAGCATCAAGGCGCAATTGCTGGGCAATGGTCGCGTCGGGCGTTTCTTCGGAGATCGATAGAACCCTGTTCCGAGGCTTGTACCCATAATGGCGCGCCATGTCGGTGACGCTTTCGAACACGGTGATAGGCCGAACGACCTGGACCGCAGAAATCGCCGAAATGAAGCGGCCGCGTCCATGCTCGACATAGATAATATCGTCCTGCTCGAGCAGCTTTAATGCTTCGCGCAGGGCTGGGCGCGAAATCTTGAAACGGGCAGTCAGTTGCGCCTCCGTTGGCAGCTTGTCGCCCGGCTGAAGATCTTCGTCCCGGATCAGATCGGCGATGCGATCGCGAAGCTGGATCACCAGGGTGCGGGTATCGCGAATGGGTTCGTCCAAGGCATTCCTCACGCGTTTAAAAAATTTCTATTTCCTTGTCTGACAAATACGCAAAGGTCAAGCAGAGGCAATGGAGTGTGCAACTGAGTGTTGGAAGGCAATCCATGCATCGCCAGACAGAGAAACTTAAAGCGCGCTTGACAGCGAAAAACAAAGATGTCAGTTGTCTTACAACATTGTCGAGCTCGACAGAGAGCTGAGGCGATCACGGGTAGCCATGATCATGACAACAGAGGGTTTTCCATGCTGAATTTTGACGAAGAAAGATTCCTGCGCATCCAGTCAGGCGCCGCCGGCCTTGCAAAGCGCTTCGATGATGTGATTGCGGGCTGCCTGGCTGCGGGTGCCGAAAATGTCTTTTTCCTGGGGACCGGAGGGGCTGCCATCCTTATGCAGCCGGCTTATCAGCTGTTGCAGCGCAAGTCGCGCTTCCCTTCCTTCATCCACCTGACCGCAGAACTCCTCATCACCGGCTCGGCCAATCTGACCAGGAAATCCATTGTCGTCATGCCGTCGTTGTCCGGTACGACCACGGAAAGCGTTGCTTTGCTGGCGAAAATCAAGGAAACCGGGGCCACCGTCCTAACGCTTGTTGGCCATGAGGAAACGCCTCTCGGCAGGGGCGGCGACCATGTGTTCGTAAATTTTGCCGCAGACGATACGTCCTGCGAATCCTTTTATCTTCAGTCGCTAATCATCGCGCTGTCGATCATGAAGCATCGCGGCGATATCGCCAATCACGAGCAAATCATCGCGGAATTGCAGAGCCTTCCAAAGCTGTTGCTCGAGGTAAAGCGTGCCTATGAGGACAAGGCGGAAGGGTTTGCCAAGGTCCTTGCTGCTTCCGACTATCATATCGTTACCGGCGCCGGTAACGTCTGGCCAGAAGCCTTCTACTACGGCATGTGTATTCTTGAAGAGATGCAATGGATCCGCACCCGTCCGGTGCACGCCTCCGACTTTTTCCACGGCACGCTCGAGCTGGTCGAGAAGGGTGTTAGCGTCATCCTGTTCAAGGGTGAGGATGAATGCCGTTCGGTTGCCGATCGCGTGGAAAATTTCGCGCCGAGTTACACCGACAAGCTCACCATACTCGATACGGCCGGTTTCGAACTGCCGGGCATCTCGCAAGAAGTGCGTGGTCTGATCTCGCCAATCCTGCTCGCAACGGTGCTTGAGCGCATCAGCGCCCATCTGGAAGTCCTGCGCAATCACCCGCTGACCACGCGCCGCTACTATAAGCGGGTTGCCTACTAAGCCAGGGTCGGCATGATGACAAATCGGTAGCTCCCGGACGTCTTTCAGATTGCCGGATGATACCATTCGGGCCGCGACAGTCGCAACGACGGTCGCGGCGCTGCGGTTGTGAAAGATTACTCGAGGTCCCATGTCCCGTCTCCGCTTCGCCGCCGTCGGCGATAATTGCGTCGATCGATTTCAGCCACCTGTCGGACAATCACTTATCGGCGGCAATGCCATCAACGTCGCCGTCCAGCTGGCGCTGCTCGGCCATGAAGCCTATTATTTCGGTGCTGTCGGCCGTGATGCGGAAGGCGAGCGTACACGCCATTTGCTCATCTCGAAGGGTGTCCGCGTCGATTACCTGCAGATGCTGCCGGGCGAAACCGCCTATACGAATATCGACATTACAGAGACCGGCGACCGCATCTTCGCTTTCGAGGAATTCGGCGTGTGCGCAGGCTACATACCGAGCGAGGCGGATTTGACGGCTCTCATCGGCATGGATCATGTGCACGTTGGCTGGATAGCCGATGGTGGCCTCGTCCGTCGCAGGGTTGCCGGCGCGGGCACCAGTGTCTCGCAGGATATCTCCGTCAACAACGACCCCGTCCATCTTGGCGTCGAAGGGCTCCGGATCGCCTTCGGTTCCGCGGGCGAGGATCGTCAGAAGGCAGAAGCAATGTTGCAGGGATATCTTGCAAACGGCGCCAAGCTCGCAGTTGTAACGCGGGGAGCCGAAGGGTCGGCGGCGTGCAATGGCAGGGAATATGCCGAAACTGGCATCACACCGGTCGATGTCATCGATACGACGGGGGCAGGCGACAGCTTTATTGCCGGTTTCCTCCATGCTCACCTGTCTGGCGACAACCTCGAAACCAGCCTCGCATCAGGCCGCCAATGCGCCGCGCGTGCATGCGGCCATTTCGGCGGTTTCCCCCAGGTGCCACAAAAACTCCGAGGTATGGTGTGATGAGTTCTAAGATGAACTAAAAAGAGACCGGCGAAGCATTGCCGGTCTCTTCTCGTATCAACTGATCAGTGCAGGATCTGGCTCAGGAAAAGCCGGCTGCGTTCATTCTGCGGATTATCGAAAAATTCCGTCGGGGGAGCCTCCTCCACCACGCGGCCCTGGTCCATGAATATCACCCGATCGGCGACCTGGCGGGCAAAGCCCATCTCATGGGTAACGCAGATCATCGTCATACCCTCCTGCGCAAGCGACACCATTGTATCCAAGACCTCCTTGACCATCTCCGGATCGAGTGCAGAGGTCGGCTCGTCAAACAGCATGACCCTGGGGCTCATGCAGAGCGCACGGGCGATTGCCACACGCTGCTGTTGACCACCGGACAGCTGTCCCGGAAATTTATCGGCCTGCTCGGGAATGCGGACCCGCTCGAGGAAGTGCATGGCGATTTCGGTTGCCTTAGGCTTGCTCAGCTTGCGTACCCAGACGGGTGCAAGAATGCAGTTTTGCAGAACGGTTAGATGCGGGAAGAGATTGAAGTGCTGAAACACCATGCCGACTTCGCGGCGCACATCTTTGATGTTTTCTTCGTCTTCGTTCAAAACAATGCCGCCGACGGTGATGATCCCCTGCTGGTGCACTTCAAGTCTATTGATACAGCGGATCAGCGTGGATTTTCCCGAACCGGAGGGTCCACAAATTACGATCCGTTCCTTCTTGGCAATCTCCAGGTTGATATCTGCGAGCGCATGGTACGATCCATACCATTTGTTCACTCCAGAGAGCGCGATCTCGATCTCGGGTTTGGATGATTGCAGCATGGAAATTCCTCCGGTTATTTTAGGACCAGCCAGCCTGACGCGATAATAATCGCAGCGCCGGCTAGCGTGTGGATTTCGACCGGTGCGCCAAATACGAGCGCGCCGAACAGGCATCCCCAAATGATTTGGCTATATTGAAAGGGTGCAACGACCGACGCTTCACCGGTGCGGAAAGCGCGCACCAAAAACGCATGACCACCAAAGAGTTCAGTCCGGCCGCAACCACCAGGACGATATCGCTCGTTTCAACAGCTGCGTAGCCACCGCCGGCCAGGGTAACCCCGAACGAGAGCAAGCCCAGAACCACGAACAAGGTCGCAACCAGCGCCGTGTCGGACTCATTCGTTTGCGTTCGGCGCAGAAGCACCAGCGACAACGCAAACAGCAGAGCCGAACCGATTGCGGCTGCGTGTCCGATGTTCATCGGTGCAATGCCGGGTTTCAACGCGACGATCACACCGGAAAAGCCGAGCACTACGCCGATCCAGGCCACCTGCGAGAGCCGCTCGCCGAGCAGAGCAAAGGACAGTAGGGCGACGAGCACCGGTGACAGGAAAGCCAGCACATAGGCCTCCGCCAAGGGAAGAGCGGCGAAGGCATAGTGGATCAGCAGCGTATCGGCGGCGAGCAGGGCTGCGCGCACGAAGGCTAGAGCGGGATAACGTGGCCAAAGCGCCTGCCCAGGCCCCGCGGCCATTGCGGTTCCCACGACAAAGATGAAGGCTGCGGCAGTGACCATGAATGTCACCTGCGGAACCGCAAACCGCTCGGTCAGGAGCTTCACAATAACGTCGGTTCCGGAAAACAAAGCAAACGCACATAATACGATTGCCGCCGCCTGCATGTTCGCCCGCGTCGGGCTTGCTCCAGCAGCCAGTACAGTCGGATCAGCGGGCATTGAAGCGGCCGAAATGGGCTTCAATGCGCGACTGTAGGAATTCAAGACCCATCGACAATACCCAGTAGATCATGGAAGCGGTGATCAGCATTTCGATATGACGAAACTCCGTCTGACCTTGGGTACGGGCGAGATACATGATCTCCCAGACACCAACGACGGATACCAGCGATGAGTCCTTCAGCATCGCGATGAACTGATTGCCGGTCGGCGGGACAATCACCCGCATCGCCTGTGGCAAAATGACGAGGAACATCGTCTGGTTGGGACTGAGGCCCAGCGCGGTCGCGCCTTCTGTCTGGCCGCGCGAGATGCTCTCGATACCGGCGCGGAAAATCTCCGTCATATAGGCGCCGTAGCATAGCGACAACGCCAGGATGCCTGCGGGAACCGCGCTGATCACATAGCCGACCTGTGGAAGGCCGAGATAGATGATGTAGATCTGCATCAGCAACGGCAGGCCACGGAACAGAGACGTGTAGAAGGTGGCAAGACCGTAGACCACACCGTTCTTCGAGAGTTTTGCCATGGCGCCCGCCAGAGCTATGACGGTGGCAATCGCAATCGAGATGGCCGAAATATAGAGCGTTGTGACGACCCCTTGCGAGATCATAAAGCCAATTTTACGGGCGATGAAGGAGAGGGAGAGGTCGAACGAGTAGAAGAACAGCATCAGCAGGACGAACAGCTCGATCCAGACCGTCACGATCTGTTGTCGGCGGGGCAAAAGCTGGAGCAGTTTCCAGTTGAATGCGATGATCAGGGCAATCGCGATTGCAGAGAGGGCGCGCCCCAGCTGCTTGTTGTCCTTCAGCCAGTCAATGGCCGACGGAAAGAGCTTGCCGATCCAGGCAGAGCTTACTCCAAGCGCATAAAGTGCTGCTGCTACGAGCGCAAAAATCAGCAGAACACCGATACGGCGGGCTGCCGTGGGATAGTCGAGTATCAGTCTTCCAAGCATCGATTTCCCCGCCGTGTTGATCAGGCCGCGCGCTCGCGCCACCGATCCTGGGCCTGCAATTTCCAATAGGTGAGTTGTGCCGTGACAAGGCCCGCAACACCGCCCGCCCAGACAAGGCCGAACGGCTTGAAGAGCTTGTAGCGGTCCGATTGACCGAGAATGCCCTCGGCAACGACCTTGCCGCCAATGGCCGTGGTGTTGAGGCCGTGACCGCCGAACGCCGTGCAATGCCATACACCAGGCTGCATTTCCCCGATCTGGGGCATGAGATGGCGGGCGTAGGACATAAGGCCGGACCAGGCCAGTTCGGTTTTCAGATCTTTCAGTTGAGGGTAGGTCGTGGTCATCTCGCGGTGCAGTTCGCCCGCGAGTGCCGCCGGGGAGGCTGCCCGGGTGGTGATGCGCCCGCCCCAAAGAATACGTTTCCCGTTCTCAACGAGCCGGTAATAATCGCCCGCGCGGCGGTTGTCGCCAACTGCGTCACGGGTCACGATCGCCTCGCGGATGAGGTCCGGGGCTTCTTCCGTCAGCATGACGTAGGTGGCGATGGGCAGGTAAGACCGATCGAGCTTGCCGACGAGTGAAGACGTGTAGCCGCCTGTGGTAAAGACGACCTGGCGGGCGCTGACCTGTCCACCGCGGCACGAGACGAGCTTTTGTGCGCCAGCGAGAGTACAGCGCAACGCTGGTGAATTCTCATAGATGTGGCCACCCAGCCGTTCAATCTCCGTTGCCAGCGCACGCAGATAGTTTAGCGGGTGCATATGGAAGGCGATCGGATCGCGGAGCGCCTGGAAATATCGGTTTGACTTCAGGCGGTTGCGGACGGCGTCAATGCCCAGAAACTCAAGCTGATAGCCATATTCACGGCGCATATTCTCGGCGTGGGCTTTCAAATTCGTGCCGTCGTCGTAGCGTGTGACGCTCATGATGCCGGCCTGGGGTCTCGCCTCAGAGATGCTGAGGTCCCTGATCGTGTCGCGGATAAAATCCACGCCTTCGATCGAAAGCAGATGCAGCTTTCGCGCGGCATCACGGCCCGCAGCACGGGCGATCGCGTCGTTCCCTGTTGCGAAACCGGGACTGACGAAGCCGCCGTTGCGGCCTGACGCTCCAAAGCCGACGCTGCTGGCCTCAAGAACGATGACCCGGTGGCCGGCGCGGGCAAGCTGCAGCGCTGTCGTCAATCCAGCGAGGCCACCGCCGATGATCACCGTGTCGCAATCGACGGAACCGGAGACTGCTGGACGCTCGACCGCGTCCGCCAAAGTGCGGCGGTAATAAGTGTCTGGATAGGTCATGTAAGGCTCATTTGGCAAGGAGATGCCGGGCGCGAGCCCGGCATTGTTAAGGCTTAGTCGGCGCTGTAGTCCTTGCCATACCATTTGGTCGTCAGGGCAGTGAGCGTACCGTCCTTTTTCATATCGGCAATAAAACCACCGATTTTGGCCGTCCATTCCGGATCGGCCTTCTCGCCGATGACAACCAGCGGCTCGCGAAAGGCATAGCCATCGTCGAGAATGCGCAGCGGATAGCCATTCTTGATCGCGTTCTTGGCGGTCTGCTCTGGCGCGATAACTGCATCAAGACGCACACCATCGCCGAGACGCAGGTCGTCGAAAGGCAGCATTGAATCGGCGAATGTGCGAATTTCGCCCGGCTCCAACTTGTATTCGATCGGCGGCAAGCCGGGTGCATCTATTTCCAGTTGACGGCGGACAAAATCCTCCGACGTGGTCGCCGTCTCGACACCGATGACCTTTCCATTCAGGTCGCCCACGGCCTTGGCGGGGCTATCCTTGTGAACCACGTAGACATAGGGGCTGTAGTAATAGATACCGGCAAAGTCGATGACTTGCGCACGCGCCTTGGTGGGGGTGACGGAACCGACGCCAATATCGTAACGCCCTTGCCAACGTCCGCCGGTCAACGTCGCCCAGTCGGGCGTTTGGAAGCTTACCTCAACGCCGAGGCGCTTGGCGATCTCCCGAGATACATCGATATCGAACCCAACCATTTCATTGTTGTCATCGAGAAAGCTCTGCGGCGGCCAACTACTATTGGTCGCGACAACCATCGCCTTGTTTTCCATCACGCGATCAAGCGTTTCGCCCGCAAAGGCAGAGTCTGCGGCAGCCAGCAGCGCAGTACTAGCAATAAGCTTTGTGAGAAAATTCATGGTGCCTCCCAGCATGTTCATCGACATTTTGTAAGATGTCTGACAACTGTTATTGGCGGTACCGGCGCTTATGTCAATGGACGCATGCTCCAGACTTGATGAGAAATCACGATGAGAATGTGCGAAGGGGTCACAAAGTCAGCCGCACCGCAACTTGCGCGCCTGCAGTAGCTATGACGGCCGACTTCGAAAACGCGGTTTTCGTCCGTGCTACTGGATTCTTTCCGGCATACAACTCGCTCCGGCGACTTTTCGGTCTGAGCGATCGGTTTGACTGGGGTGTCCTGCCTCCAGAACCGGTGAGTCGGCCGATAGAATCGGCACGTTTCGCGCGACGCAGGTCCACCTTCCAGGTTTCATGGACACTTCATTTAGCGGGCACCTAGAACGCACAATCTGGGTAAAATGTCCTACGATGCGGGGAAGAGGAGGGGAGGGGCTTACCCCTGGCGGCTTGTCGGTCGACAAACTAACCGATGGGGTAGCTACCAACCGGGATCGGGCCATTCCACGGGATCCCACAGGGCAAACTGTCCGGGAGAGAGAAGACCCTTTTCGCCTCGCTGGAGACGCAGGGTGTAGTCGCTCTCGTACATCGGATATTTTTGGGGCCATTACACATCCGACTGAGCGAGTAGATGAACCGTTCATCTAAAACGTGGTTTTGCCGTCGCGGACTAAAGTCCATCGTGGGCTGGCAAAGGTCCTATGTATCACCCACGCCGGAACTCAGTGCTAAGTCACCGGTTTAACCTTCGCCGTGGATTGCACAGACACGGCCGCAGGGCTACCCCCAGCCAGACCCGTCGTTCTTTTCGAGCGGCGGGTCATGGGATAAAATATCTCCGTCGCGTTATTTGGGTTTTTAGGGTTCTACCGTGAAGCCGCAACGGCAGATCCGTTTACAAGAGGTTGCGCCGCAGATAACGGCCGCAGTAATCTTCGGCTGCTTCCGTACAGCTATTGCGTGGGAGCGGTAACAGGTCCCACTCTATTTCAGGAGATTTCGTAACTGCGCCACTGTCAGGTAACGTCACCGGGCCCGTAATAGACTTTTGTCCAGACAACGGACCATTCATCCGAGCCGCCTTCATCATATACGTAGCGGCCATCCCCGGAAAGCTCTTCGCGCCAGGGATCCACGGTCAACCATGCCGGAGGTGCTATTCCGGGTAGCTTCAACAACTGAAGTACGTCGTGAAGCTCCGGGAGCGTGGTGACCTTTTGTATGTCCTGTAAACCGCTAGCTCTTATTGTCCAGGCATAATGCGTCATCGTGCGGTTTCCTTTCCAGACGTGTCGAGGCAGTGCTTACCATCAGCCATGCTATCGATGAGAGATCTTCCACTGATTGCTGGTGACCGTGATGCGCCAGAGCAGGTGTTCGCGGTCATGTCCCTGGAAACAGCCACCTTCTCTTCCCTAGGTGGGACGGTCTGGGGGCGACTGATGCTCAACCATGAAAACCTAATGTTCAATCAACTGACCTTCCCGATCGGCTCCATGGTTTCCACCAACCTCTCAACTGCGCACCCTCGATCATTCAGGATATCGACGAGAGCTCCGACCAGGAGCGGGCGAAGCAAAACCCTATAGACAATCGTATGCTCCGGAAGCATTCGACTGGGATCTTCGAGGAGGAAGCGACGATGACCACGCGCTTCTTCATAGGCCCGAGCTTCGTCCGAAACATAGGACAAGGAGCTCCCATTTCCTAAGGTGTAAGCGTAAATCGTAAATCCGTCGGACATTTCACACCTCGTGTTACGTAGCCTACTTTTTGTTCAGCGCTAGCGGCTGATCGCGAGACAGGCTTATGTCAATATAGCTCTTGTAGATCATCCCTCCATCCGGCTTCGGCCCTCTCATGAGCTAAGACCTTTGGAATGAAATCAAGGCAAAGGCCCTACCGAGGTTGCGAAAGTCAAATTTTGGGACCAAATCCGTGTAAACGACAGGTGCTTGTGTTGTCGCGCGACATTCAACCCCACCAGAAAACGGCTTATGTCTGGACGAGATTGAGAAAAGGCGGGGATGACGATATATACGATCAGGTACTGTTGACGACCGGCGCGGTCAAATTCAGAGTATAAAGCGCTACTGCACGCATGCCTGCGTGCTTTGAGACGATGGGCGTAGAGGTTCGCTCGCAAGGAGTCCCGCATGACGACGTGCCGAAAAATTGTTCAGTCTCAACTCGGCATTATTTTGAGCGTATTGATTGCGGCAACCCCATACACAATGAAGGTTTCGGATTTTACCCCTGAGCTTGCCCCCCATTCTGTTTTTGCAAAAGACGGCAACAGCGGAAATGGAAATGGCGGCGGCAATGGGAACGGTGGGGGCAACGGGAACGGCGGCGGGACTGGCGGCGGGAATGGCAATCAGGGCGCGGGCAAAAGCGAGACGCGAGGAAACTCTCAAGGCGCAAAGGATCAGGGTTCGAAAGGGAAGATCGGTTCTGCAGGACTATCTGTTCGCCATAGCGACGGGATCAGCGAGGTCGTGCGCAATGGGCGATATATCATGAAGGATTCCAAAGGTCGCACGATCGTGAACCGTCAGGCCACGCTCGCAGATGAGATCCGTCTGAGATTTTTGCATTAGAATCTGATGACGTGCGTGTCAAAGGCATTCGATGGCCTCGAACGCGGGAAATTGCAGCAAGTTGGAATTATTTGCCGATCGCGCCTTCAATTTTCGACTGGAGAAATGCCATTGGCTCCTTGATCGTGATCGGCCCTCCAGACGTTAAAATCCGCGTAAGTTTGTGCTCATCCACCGGATAAATGACGATGAGCTGATTAACGTTCACGTATATTTTTTCATCGGTTTCAGATGTCAGGTCAAGCCACATGGCAGCGCTCCTCGGTCGTGTCGTTAAAACCACTCTTGACGCGGGCCCTGACTTCGCGAGGGCGAGCTGTGAACGGTGCAGGCTATTTCATCTGGTCCAAGTGAGTGCTGGGCAAGACCACATTTATCTGTCGTTTGGGCGGTCCGGCAATGCTCGTGGAGAAGACTGCCAGGGTCAGTCCAGCCATCACAAGAAAAATAGAGAAAAAAACCCCGCCTAGTGAGGAACTGGACGTTGGCGTGTGTTGATAAGACATTTGTTGATCTCATTGAGGGCCGGGGGAGGCAACGCGAGGCAGGGCGGTACATTCCGTATCGCCCTGCCAAAATTTAGGCGAACCCAATAAACGACAGGATTGCGCCGATGATGACAATTGCTCCAACGAGCCAGATCAAACTGTTCATTGCTTATCTCCTTCACGGCGATCATGTCACCGGACAGGTTACCGTTACTGGATCACCTGGACGACAGTCCGTGTCTGCGGGTCAACGATGACACGCTGCTCATTGACGATGGTGTAGGAATAACGGGGATCCTCCGCGATCGGCATCAGAACCACCTCTTGCGGTAAAGGCTTCCCGACGACGATAGGCTGTTCCACGACGACTGAACGCTGTCCAGGCTGCTGTCGAACATAGGTGACAACACGTTCTGGCGGGGGATCAATGACAGCGCCTGCGATCGCGCCGGCGACGCCGCCAACTGCAGCGCCCACGGGACCGCCGACGATTGCACCAGTGATGGCACCACCAGCCGCCCCGGTAACTGCACCGTCTTCTGCAAAAGCGGTGCCGCCGAGCAGCGTAGTGGCGAGGGCTGATGCGAGAATGAGTTTCGTTTTCATGAAAGGCTCCTACTTTGCGTTTACAGCAGCACAACGTCATCGATCGGAAGCTGTTCCACCCTAGGGCTTGAGTCTCGTTTCTGTGAGACGAACGCAGGAAGATGGTAGGGCTAAAGTCCTGTATCACCACAGTAAACGTGGATCGCAAGCCATCCCGGGGAACAAACTCCGGCGCGTTCTATTCACGCTAGATTGAACATAGGAACCGACGATGGACACTAGTT